>JANQPW010000942.1 GCA_028285285.1 Silvanigrellales bacterium | reverse complement strand
TTAGGCTGACTGGTCAGTGAACTTCTGGGATGATACGGTGCAGGCTTTTCTCAGCGTGTGCAGGAGGTGATCATGAAGTCACTGGTCTTGGGTGTGTGCGGTGTGCTTGTGAGTGGCGCTTGGGCTGCCGCGGCCTGGAGTGCTCCACAGGCGGAAAACAACCCCACAGCAAAGGAAACAAAAGCTCGCGCGTATGCCGCAGATGACGATCTGCTCCGTGTGAAGGTGTTGGCAAAGCCCAACCGTTCTTCAGCAAAGAAGGTGTGGAACGCAACCCTTTTGAGTGCGCAGCGCGTGGGTGTGGAGCCCGCTGCTCATTTCGGTCAATTGCGAGAAAAACAATTCCCGCTCGAAGTGGCGGAGCATCAGAGCCCCTCTGAAGAAGTGATCGTGGAGTGGATCGGCGCCCGAGCGGCCATTTACAAGCGCATGCGGCAGTGGGAAGTGGCGGGCACGCCCAGTGAGTGGCGCCAAAGTGAGTTGTCTGCAGACCGTAGGCAGATCGCCCCTCGTGATGGTGAGAGACCACTCGATGAGGTGCGCACACTGGTGGATTCCGGACCTGTGCAAAACCGTATTGATCTGGTGTTCATGGGTGATGGGTACACGCAGGCCGAGCGCGAACGCTTTTTTGAAGACATGGAGCGCTTGGTTGACGATCTCTTTTCGCAAAACACGTTTTCTGCTTATTTGCCTCTCTTTAACGTGCACGCTGTTTTTAGGGCCTCTGCAGAGTCGGGTATTGGCCGAGGTGGCCCTATAGATACGGCCTATGGGCTCTATCGCCCTGGGGAAACGCTCCGAGGAATTTTTCCCACCAACCGCTCAGCGCTGCGCAGATCTTGTGCGGCGGCTCCTGATTGCGACTACCCCGTGGTGGTGGCCAACAGCGAGTTCTATGGTGGTTTGGGCGGCGAGTTTGCCATCACCACGCGCTCTCTCACCAGCGGCACCATGGTGTTGCGACACGAGCTGGGCCACAACTTTGGGTCAGTGGGAGAGGAATACGATGGCGGTGGTTACTTTGGCGCCAACAACTCCTCTTCATTGGAGCGCCTGGGTTGGCCCGATTGGGTCACAACTGCCAAAGACGAAAACGGTCAAGTGATTCCCGCTGACATGTCTTTGCTGGCCGTTGACTGGCCCTGGGAGCGCATTGACGATGAGCCCTTTGTGCAGCCTTTTACGTCTCAGGGCAATCGGGTGAGCACGCACCTGCGCATGAGCCTTTCGGGCTTGGAAGGTCCGGGAGCCTTTCAGGTTTTGATCGATGGTTCTCCATTGGAAGCCTTCACCCTTCCCACAAACGATCGTAGCTTTGTCGATTTCCTCATTCCTCAGGGGTTGGCAGCCGGAAATCACACCTTGACCGTTGAGGCGCTGCGGCCCGATGGTGATGAATACCTCTCGTCTTTTGCCATGTTTGAGTATGGCTTTGACCCCGAAGAAGACCCGGAAGCTGTGGGAGCCTTTCCGGTGTTTGGTCAAGACAGAAGGGTGGCGGGTTACCGACCCACCAACGAAGCCTGTCTCATGCGCAACATGCGGCACCCCTGGTTTTGTGTGGTTTGCCAAGAAAACAACTGGCGCGAGTTGCTCAAACCGCTCCGTTTGTACGACGACCACCAAATCACGGTGGAAGAAGGAGGAGATGGCGTGATCGTTTCTGTGTCACCATTGCCCCTGGGCCAGTTTCGCACCACAGGAGTTCCTCGTGCGGAGAATGAACACCTCGAGCTCCGCTGGTTCTTGAACGGCAGGCCTCTCTCGGAAGGTGATGACCAGGTCTCTGTGCGGCTAAGCAATGATCAGTGGGCGCGGGGATCCGAGCTTGAGTTGCGCTTGGCCTTTCGAACCGACTCTGTGCGCAAAGATCTCATTGGCTATACGGAGTCAGTTTTGCGGCTGACCCCATAGTCATGAAGCCTCTGCAGCTGGTGGTTTTTGGCTCTCGCTGAGGGCTTCGATGATCTCATCTCGGCGCAGGGGTTTGGTGAGAACGTTGTTCATGCCGCACTGGTAACAGCGGTCAATGTCCTCTTTCAACACGCTGGCCGTGGCTGCAATCACATAGGGTTGTTCGGAGATCTCTGTTGATTCTCTGATGAGTTCCGTGGCACGGAAGCCGTCGAGCACCGGCATTTGGCAGTCCATGAACACAACGTCGAAAGAGTGTCGCTTTGCGAGATCAAAGGCCTCTTGCCCGTTGGTGGCCACCTCAATGTTTTCCCCTTGAATGCCAATGCGCTCAAGATTCCCCTGGAGCACAGAGAGGTTGATGGGGTTGTCTTCGGCCACCAGCACGCGCAGCTTCACAAACTCGTCAATCACCGGCTTAATGGGAGTTTCTCGCCGCGGTTTTTCGGGCGGTGCGGCCACTTCTACGGGGAAAGAGAACTCAAATGTGGAACCCACTTTGGGTTGGCTTTCAACGGTGAGGGTGCCGCCCAACAAATCAGAAATCTGCCGACAAATGGCCAGGCCCAAGCCCGTTCCGCCCATGGTGCGGGTGGTGGAGGAGTCGGCCTGGGTGAAGGGTTCAAACAGTCTTTCAATCTGATCTTCGGCAATGCCCACACCTTGATCGATCACATGAAAGTGAAGCGTTCCTTCGTGTTCTTCTGAGTGGCTGGTGTAGGAAACAGCAAGCGTGATCAAGCCGTCGCTTGTGAACTTCACGGCGTTGCCCACGAGGTTGCTCAAAACTTGCTTGGTCTTAATGTGATCCAACAACAGGTAGCGCGGAACCGAAGAGCGAATGTCGCAGATGACGGCAATACCCTTCTGCTCTGCTGAGGCTTCAAACAGCGAAACAACATCTGCTGTGAGGGTGTGCACATCGGTGGCACTTTGCTCAACAGGCGCCATACCCGACTCAAGCCGCGAAAAGTCGAGCACATCGTTGATGACACTCAACAGGGTGTCGCTGCTGCGCAGCACCAGGTCAAGCTGGTCGGCGGTGTCGGCGTCGGCTCGCTCGCGCAGCAGGCGGCAGATTCCCAATATCCCATTGAGAGGAGTGCGCACCTCGTGGCTCATGTTGGCCAGGAAACGTGACTTTGTGACAGCTGCGGCTTGTGCTTCGAGCAGGGCCGATTTGAGGAGAGCTTCTTTTTTGGCGTCTTCTGTGGCATCCCAATTCACGCCGAGCATGCGATGGGGCTTGCCATTTTTGCGGATGACCTCGGCCACAGACCGAATGTGACGGCTTTCACCGTTGGGCAAGATCGCCTGAAATTTGGTGTTGAGCTTCCCCTTACCTTCGAGGGCCTCTTTCAATTCCTCGTTGAGTCGCCGCAAGCAGCTGGGTTCGAGGGTGCGTTCCCAAAGCGAGTAGCTCACTTCAGTGGTTTTTTCGTCGGTGCCATACAGGCGATGCATTTGGGAATCCCAGATGAGTTCATTGGTGTCGATGCGCCACTCCCACACTCCCATCAGCGAGGCTTCAAGAGCGAGGTTGACCCGTTCGTTGAGTTCCTGCACCTTTTTTTCGGTCACAGCCAAGCGCAGTTCTTTGCGCTTGCTGTCGTCTATGTCTTGAAAGACTCCTTCCAAGTAGCGCAGTTGTTCGTCGACAAAGACGGGCCGGCCTAGGGCGCGCACCCAAACCCGCCGTCCGGTTGTGGTGAGGATCTGCAATTGAAGATCCCAAGGTTCCCCTGTTTGTGAGGCACGCTCTACCGCTTCTTCAATGAGGGGGCGGTGCTCAGGAACATAGTAATTGATGCCTTCTTCGAGTTTGATGGGTGTGCCAAGCTTCACTTCGTGAATGCGGTAGGTCATTTCGCTCCAAAAGACAGCCTTGGTGCACAAATCGAGGCGCCAGCTCCCCATGCGGGCGAGCTCCTGAGCCATAGAAACGAGTTGATAGGAGGAGACCTCGTCGGTCACATCTTCCACGGCGGCATAGATGTGACCGTTTCCGGGGTGGATGCGAGCGCGCCACTTGAGCCAGCGGTACTGTCCGTCTTTACAGCGGTAGCGGTTGCGAAAGCCCATGACGTGATGCCCAGTGTCGACAGCTTGAGCTGTTTCTTTGGTAACAGCCATGTCATCGGGATGGATGAATTCGAAGTAGGGGCGAGCCTTGAGCTCATCCAGGCTCCAGCCGAGGGTGTCGGTCCACACGGGGTTCAATTCCAAAAAGTAGCCTTCTGGAGAAGCAACACAGAACAGGGTTCCGGTTGTTTCAATGAGCTCCACGGCGTGGCTGTTGATGTCGCTCTGAGGGTCTGCCTCAGGGCCAGGACCAGACGAAGGAGATGTTTTTTTCATGCTTTTGTCCAGATGAATTGAACATGGAAGGGGTATCGGACAATAGGGCGGGGAAGACCGGAAAGAGTTTCTTGGTTTGTCAAGGGTGGGCACTGCACAAGTGTTCGGCCTTTGCACCAGTGTGGAGCAATTTCTTGTCTGAGGGGAATGATCGGTCAGGTTGGTGAAAATGAGGCAACAAATTGCGCACAGCGAGATGTTCTGCTCTTGGAATGCTTTCTGTGCTCAAGAGATGGCATTTTGGCCGTGACGCTATTGACAGTGTTTCGTGGTGTGGATACCACTATATGTGAAGAAACTCTCACAACTGAATGAGACAGCTGTATGGTCCTGAGGAGAGCGCCCGTGGCCTTTCTCAAGAGGGAAGCCTTGCGCGACTTTTTGTTGCTCAGAGCTGTTTTTTGCGGCGGTGCTGTTTCTTCGGGAACGGTTTTGATACCATACAAACGGATGGTGTTTTAGGTTGAAAATGAAGTGACGTTGTTGTGGATGATTGTGGACGCGAAACCGGTGCCAAGGTGTGCGTGCGGCTGGATAGAGAAGGAGTGACACATGACAAAGGTTCAAGGGATTCATCACCCTCAGGTTCAGGTAGAAAACATGGATCTCACAGGTATCCGAATGGATGCCCCTCTTGATGACATCATTCTTGATCTGCGACCGCGAATAGAACGCGGCCGTGAGTATTCCTTCATGGCCGCGGCTTACCTTTGTGAAAAGCTCCGAGAGGAGACCCTGACCACTCTTCAGGGCGGCCCTATAACGCGTGATCTGGGCCCTGAGTCGGGAAAACCACGAGCCACGTTGAGGGAATATGTGGAGTTTGGTGTGGGTTTAGGTCACCTGAGCCCCCGGCTGAAGGAATTGGATCTGGATGCTTTGAACGCGCAGATTGATTGGTCGCGCAGCACCCTCCTCGACTATCTGGGAGCTCACACACTCTACGACCGGTACCTCCTTCACAAAGAGGGAAAGCGCTATGAAGATCTGCAACACTTCTGGATGCGTGTGGCCATGGGTGTTTCGCTGGCAGAAACAGATGCGGTGCAGGCCACAGAGCGAGCCACTGAGTTTTACCACGTGGTGAGCCAACTCTTTTATGTGCCCAGCACACCCACACTCTTCAATGCGGGAACGGTGCGCTCGCAGATGTCTTCTTGTTTTCTGACCACCACACAAGACGACTTGGCCGATATTTACCGGCAGTATGCCGACAACGCTCAGCTGTCTAAATATGCCGGTGGATTGGGCAACGACTGGACGAACATTCGGGCGAGTGGCAGTTGGATCAAAGGAACGAACGGGCGTTCCCAAGGAGTGATTCCGTTTATTAAGGTTCAAGACTCTTCAACAATTGCTGTGAATCAAGGTGGAAAGCGCAAGGGGGCTGTGTGTGCCTACCTCGAGACGTGGCACCTCGATGTGGAAGACTTTCTGGAGCTGCGCAAAAACACGGGCGATGAGCGGCGCCGCACTCATGACATGAACACCTCCAATTGGGTTCCGGATCTCTTCATGGAGCGTGTGGAAGCCGATCAAGACTGGACACTGTTCTGCCCTTCGGAAACACCCGATCTTCATGAGTGCTATGGCGAAGCCTTCAAAGAGCGCTACGAGGCTTATGAGACAGAGGCTGCCGAAGGCAAAATCCAAAACTTCAAAACCATGAAGGCTGTGACTCTGTGGCGCAAAATGCTGACCATGTTGTTTGAAACAGGACACCCCTGGATCACCTTTAAAGATCCCTGCAATCTGCGCAGCTCACAATCCCACACCGGGGTGGTTCACAGCAGCAACTTGTGCACAGAAATCACCCTCAACACCTCGGCCGACGAAACTGCGGTTTGCAACCTTGGTTCGTTGAATCTGAAAGCTGTGTTTCAAAGTGAAAACCCCTATGAGACCCTGCGCCAAACTGTGGGCACGGCCATGCGCATGCTCGACAATGTGATCACAGAAAACTTCTATCCCATTGCCTCGGCCGAGAATGCCAATGTGCGGCACCGCCCCGTGGGTTTGGGTTTGATGGGTTTCCAAGATCTGCTGTACCTCAAGAGGGTGCCCTACAGTTCTCCTGGGGCTGTTTTTCTGGCCGACAAGGTCATGGAGGCCATTGGCTTTCATGCTGTGGAGGCCTCCAGTGCCCTCGCGGGAGAGCGGGGCAGCTACAACAGCTTTGAAGGCTCCACCTGGTCGAAAGGTCAGGTGCCTCGAGACACTTTGAAAGAACTGGGCTCTCATGTGAATCTGCCCGAGGTGCCCCGTGAGTGGGAGCAAAATGGCAACCAGCAAGAGGGCTCCGAGCTGCTGAATGCAGACGGCTTTCCAACCGGTTTCGACTGGGCAGGCTTGCAGAAGAACGTGAAGCAAGGCATGCGCAACAGTCTTTGCATGGCCATTGCTCCCACAGCAACCATCTCGAATATTGCGGGCTGCAACCAGTCTATTGAGCCGGCCTACAAAAACCTTTATGTGAAGAGCAACCTGGGTGGCGAGTACACCATGGTGAACGACTATCTGGTGAACGACCTGCGGCGCCTGGGCAAGTGGAATCCAGAAATGACCCGCGAGCTGAAACTTGCCGACGGGTCGGTAGCGGGGCTCGATGTGCCTGATGAATTGAAGGCTCTGTATCAAACGGCTTTTGACATTGAGCCTGAGCAGCTCATTCGCTGCGCGGCCATGCGTCAGAAGTACATCGATCAGGCCCAGAGCTTGAACCTGTATTTGGGCGCACCGAGCGGGCGTCGCCTTGATGAGATGTACCGTTACGCTTGGCATTGTGGCTTGAAAACAACCTATTACCTGCGTTCTCGTGCGGCCACAGGTGTTGAAAAGTCCAGCGTGAACCAAAACAAAGCAACGCGGGGCCTTGCTGCGGGCAGTGTGGTGACCCCCACAGCTGCAGAAGCCTGCTCTATTGAAAACCCTGACTGCGAAGCGTGTCAGTGAAACATAAAGGAAACACAACATGTTGATCAATGACCGTGAAAGCCGACAACTCATGCCCTTCAAATACCCTTGGGCTTGGGATGAGTTTAAGAACCTGTGCAAGAACCACTGGCTGCCTCAGGAAATTTCCATGGCCCAAGACATCAGCCAATGGAAAACCCCCGACCTGCTTTCAGAAGATGAACGCCACTTGGTGAAGAAAATTCTGAGCTTCTTTGCCAACACCGACGTGCTGGTGGGTGACAACATTCTGATGGCGCTCTACGCCCATGTGACCAACCCAGAGGTGCGGCAGTACTTGTGCGGACAGGCCTTCCAAGAGAGCATTCATTCGTGGAGTTATGCTCACATTGTGGAAAGTTTGTCGATGGATCAGAACGAGGTCTTTGGCGAGTTTCAAAAGGTGGGCATCATCAAAGAGAAGCATGACTTCCAAGAGCAATTCTCAAATGGTGTGCTCCGTAGCGACTTCAGCACGGAAACTCCCGAGGGCAAGGCCACATACTTGCGCAACATGTGTGCGTACTACCTGGGCATGGAAGGCATGCAGTTCTATAGTGCCTTTGTGTTGCTTTTGAACTTCAAGAGGCGAAATCTGCTCACAGGCACAGCCGAGCAGTTGGAATACATTGTGCGCGACGAGAGTTTGCATTGCCGCTTTGGCACACGCCTGATCAACCAGTTCATTGACGAGAACAAGGAAATCTGGACCGATGAGGTGAAGGAAAGTGTGCGGCAAAACATTGCCACGGTTGTGGAAATGGAAGATGCCTTTGTGAGCGATTGCATGCGGGGCGGGAACATCACTGGCATGAGCCGTGAAGATTTCCAGACCTACATTCGTTACATTGCCGATCGCCGTTTGGAAGCCGTGGGGCTTGATCCGCTCTATGATGAAAACACCACTCCTTTCCCCTGGATGAACGAGATCATGGATCTGCCCAAAGAAAAGAATTTCTTTGAAACCCGCGTGACGGAGTACCAGGCGGGAATGGCGCTGGATTGGAATTGAGTGGTGGCAGCGTCGGGCCTCAGCACTTCTGTGGGGAGTGATTGTGAACAAAAAACTTCTCTCAATGTTTCTTTTGATGTCTGTGCTCTTCTCGTCATGTCAGCCCTTTGATGCCGAGAGCACGCCTGAGTCTGCGAAGAAGCGCGAAGAGGTTGTGCCAGGGCTTCCAAGACCAGTTTTCTATCTGGCACTAGCCGCCGGTGGAGTGCTCGCACTTATGTCTCTCGTTCGAGCAAACAACGTTAAGGTAGCGGCCATTTTTGCAGGATGCTCAACTGCTGGATTGGCTGCTGACATTCATCAGAGGAAGAAAGCAGGTCAAGAATCAAGTGCCCTCCAGCCAGGCAAGAGTGACCTCGATCCGTCCTGCCCTCGTCCGGTCGTCACGAAGCGAGACGATCATGTGGAATACGCAATGGGGGAGAGAGTTTATCAGATCAGGGGGCAAGCCAAGAGTTTTCCTTTGGAGCTGGTGATCACAGGTGGAGAGCTCCAAAGTGCCGTGACTCTCCGGCTTGACGGGCCTCTCCCCGAGCACACGCCGCAGCTCTTGGGGTTTTCGGAGAGGGACGACTTTCAGTTTTACACTGACTTTTTCCATCAGGTGGAATTGAACCCTTTCATGTCTGAGGTTTATGCTCTGCTGAATTGAGATCCAGAGAAAAACTTCCGTTAGACAAGTTCCCAAGTGAGAATCAACCCCAATCGGGAGATGGTCAGATACTGGCTGTCAGCTTACCTTCAAGTCTTGCTGTTACTTTTTTGATTAGCTGTAGGAAGCACCTCACACATCGCCAATTCAGTTCTAGTGATCAGACCAAAATGCATAAAAGACACTGTTCAGAAATACTGCAGAATCTGAGTCAAAATCGCTATAACACACCGTAATCACTTCATAAGGACATTTTTTTGGAGTCCTCAGATCTCAATTGACCGTGCCCCATTTTTTCGGCTAGCTTCAGGTGTTGTTTAGTAGAATGACAACCGTAACCAATTGAAAGGGTTTAAGATGAAAGCTGTATTGACAATTCTTGCAAGTGTTATCACAGCGATAACAACTCCATTTGCGCTACATGCTTCGGAAAACTCAACAGAGCTTGAAAAAGACCTGGGAGAGGTAGAATCCAGGGGCGAGCCAGGCGACACAGCTGGTCAGCCAGTCACAGCAACAAGAATGTGAGTGCACATTCTTGCACCCACTCAGTGTAGTATGAACAAGTTAGGAATGCACAATTGAGCTTCAGAGTTGGATGGACTTGGTTGATATGCGCGATCTTGGTTGCCTTTGCTGTGGGAGTCTTTGTGAACTCACGAGATAATCAGGTCAATGAATCAGTGAAAAATCCTGCAGAAATGCGGGTTCTCTTCCCAAGTATCCATTCGAGCGAAAACTGGGATCCAAGACAAAGTACCTCGCTTTGGAAGTACTTTGTCATGAGCAATATTGCAGGCTCACTCATTCGCCTCGGTCATGACACCGAGTACATTCCAGCTTTCGCAACCGCGTGGTCGTTTTCCAAAGACAAGAAAACACTTCGACTCAAGCTTAGAGACGATTTAAAGTTCCAAGACGGAACTATAGTAACAACTAGGGACATTGTTGAGAGTCTTAGATGGGCCCTTTCCGTCAAGGGAAACTCTCATTCAGGACGCCTCGAAATGGATGAGAGACTTGGTCCCATGGGAGTCAGTGTCAGCGATGGACTTGTAAACATTACTTTTGCAGAGGTCACAAATGGATTCCTTGCAAACATCGGGACTCCAGAGTTTCCGATAGTTCCCGAGAAGGTGAGACAAAGCGAGAAGATTCTTCTAAGCGACATATACAACATGTCTGGTCCGTACAAAGTGACGGACCACTCAGATCAGTACATTTCTCTAGAAAGTAGCTTGAACCACCCCCTCATAGAGAAGGACTCCGTTTCCAAGGTAAGAATTGAGGAAGTCACAAAGTTTTCTGACGCCCTTGAAATTGCGAAGTCAGACAAGAACACGATTGTAGTCGCCTCAGATTATAACAGCGGGCTCCAAGTGACAAATTCTGGTCTTGACTTTGTTGCAAGTGCGCATGCGTTGACTGAGATGCTGGTTCCGAACATGCAGAGTAACAAATTCAACGAAGATTCACTCTCTTGTTTTGCAAGACACATTGCTGAGTTTCGAAAATCGGTACAGCTTGATCCATACGTGGGGGAGCCAACCTTTCAACTGTTCGCTCCCGGGAGTCCAGCAAGGCTTGATAATGCCCCCCTCTTTGAGAAAGTCGGCACATGTGAAGATGCTCTCAAAGGAATCACAATGGAACTGATTGTGCTCGACTGGATGTGGGAGTCGCCAGTTCCAGAAATGCTACAGACTTTTCTTAAGAGCCGGAATCTTGAGTTGAGTATTAACAGAGTTACAATAGAAGAAGAACGCAAGCGTCTTGCTACTGGAAACTTTGATCTGATGTATATCTATTCGGGTGTATCGGCTACCGACCCCATCATTGAACTAAACTATCTTGTTGGCCATCCGTACTTTGAGTCCGTGAACACTCCAGAGCTAAAGAAGCTGATAGAAGAGGCTGGAAGAGAAGCAGATCAAATGGAGTACCATGACCTTCTTCGCTCGATTCACAGGAAGATTCTTGCAGAAAACAGGCTGATCCCACTCATGCATACAAGGATGCTCTATGCTACAGGGGGAACGTTCTTTCCAAAGGAAATAAACCACTTTGATGGCGGGCTGGATTTGTGGGAATGGACTGCTCGGGAAAGATAGTCAATGCCATTTTAGCAAATGACAAACATGACTATCCTCAACTCTCCCTTAGACTCATAAAGCAGTCTAGTAAATGCTCAATCGAAGTTGAGGAGATTGCCGGCGGTTGTCCCTTTTTTCCAAAATTCTTTTGGTTTCAAGCTGTCGCAAAGTCAAACGAGATCGAAATGAGAACGACTGGCGAGTCTTTTTCCCGACACAAAGGGCTTCTTAGGGCTATTGGTGAAGGCGTAGAACGAGTTTGCATGAGTACAGATACGGTCTGGACTGAATTGCTTTCAGGTCACAGTTTGGAACAGAACGTACCGTCGTCAAATGGTGTTTCCTTTCACACTTCTCTTCAATCCGCCGTTCGTTCAGCCTATCTGGAGGTCTTAGAGAGGCACGTTGTGCTGGAGTGCTGGATCAACAAAAGCTGTTGCTTTGAGTTCGGGTTTCGGCCCTCAAGTTCACTGCTGAACAAACTGAACGGCTTGAGGAATGGCGTTACCGTAAGGCTTCTCTCTCTGCCAAATAACTACGCTACCCACGTCGTTGTATGTGTTCTATGCGGGAAGAAGGCAAAGAGTCGAGCATTCGGCTTCATTTACGGGTTCGGCTGTGAACCAACTCTTGAAAAGGCCATTGAAAAGGCCACCGTCGAAGCATGGAGGTTTTATTGGCATAGAGAAACACAGGAAAGTGACGCTAGAAAGGATGAGAACGACAATAAACCAGGACCAATAGATCACTACTATCATCACCTTGAAGAAGCTCGCGAGCTGAGTCTTGAAGTAGCCAAAGGCACACCTCGAACACAGAACTACGATGAGCCTGATTTTTTGGAGAGGTTCGAAAGTCTAGAGCCTAGCGTCCGATTTTTTGACACGACTTCGGTCATCGGAATTGGTGGATACTGCGTTCAGGTGTCCCATGAATCGCTACATTCCCTTTGGTTTGGGGGACTCAAAGAGCCCCTCGGCCAAAGAGAGATTGGAGAGTTCCATCCGGTTCCTTAAGAACAAATCAACGGCCACCAAGTACCTCGCAAGTATTTTTTTGCTGAACCTCTTGCTTGCCTTTACTCTTTCAGCTTTTTTCAATCGCTTTTCCGAGCGGAATGAGATTGACCGAGCATTGACGCTGATTGCAACTACCATAAGTCGGACAGCATCTGAAGGTAACTACCGGCTTGCCTTTGAGCAGCTTGAGAATTCCTTGAAATCGAACAAAATTGACGCAACTGGAATTGAGATTGTTGACGAACTCTCAAGAGAAAAGCTTTACATCAGGGGTAAAATCGAAGGTTCTTGTGAAATTAGATCAAGAGGAAACTGGTACGCTAACACGTTTTTCAGCTCACTTCACTGTGTACCGATTACGCAAGCCATCACTCTGACCGTGCGTGTCTCGACAGCTTCAAGTCTGCTATTTAATCAGACTTCACTCTTTGTGGTTGGCCTGGCACTCACGGCGAGCCTCATCTCCACTCTCCTCCTCCTCAGGCTGCTAAGATTTCATCGCAGGAGAACTCTTGAGAATCTGAACAGACTTTTGATGAAACGCGACTTCCGAGCCGATTCAAGTTTACCGAGCGCAGATCTGGGAGAGCTTGAAGAACCCCTCTTAAAAATCGAGGAAACAATCACAAGTCTTGAAGAAACTGCAAAATCTGTCGCAAAAGATCGAGCTATTGCCAAAACCGTTCAAATGCTTGCTCACGATGTGAGAAAACCCTTTTCCATATTGAAGCTCCTTTTGGACTCTCTAAGAACGCCCATGGGCCAGGAAGAACGATCAACTTTTCTGTCACAAGGAATTCAAGAGGTCGACAGCTCAATTGCAACTGTCAATGGACTCTTGGAAGATCTTATGTCCGTTGGGGCGAAAGACTCTACACTATCGCATGAAGCGTTGCATGTTTCTGAGATCGTTGAACTGAGCCTAAAAGAGTTGTCTCGTGTGTTTCCTCAGGCGATGATCAAGATCAAGGTTAGCTCCTGTGAACACTCTACGGTCAATGTCGATCTGCAGAAAATTCTTCGAGTCTTCTCGAACGTTATTTTGAATGCAATTCAAGCTATGGAGCAGAACGGACGCATCGAGATCTTAAGCAAGAGGAGAGACGATACAGTTCAAGTTTCAATTCGAAACTACGGATCACATATCGACTCTGATAAGCGAAAGCAGATCTTTGACACCTTCTTTACCTCTGGCAAGAAGGGAGGAACAGGGTTAGGACTTGCAATTGCTAAGAAGTGGGTTGAAGCGCACGGGGGAAAGATTGCTTGCCATAGCCACAAGGAATCGGATTCCCTCGACTCATGGGTTGCATTCGAGTTTACTCTTCCGTTTGCGCGTCATGTTTTAAGCACGTCTGCGGTGTCAAAGGAATGCTCACTTGCTGAATTCGTGCCACAACTTCTCAGCCGACACGGGTCGTCGGCGCCTACTGGCGACCCAGCAGGGGCCTATGAAGAAGAAATTGAGGAAGCAAAGCGCCTCTGCAGCTCGGTGAGTTCTCCTAGAGTTATCATTCTAGAGGACGAAAAGCCCTACGCAGAGGGCCTGAGACTGAGATACCAACGGCTGTTTGGGACTTCGGAAGGTTTTGTCTGGACATCAAAGGTCGAAGAGTTTGAAGATCGGTTGAGGAACGACACCCCAGAACTTGTAATTTTGGACATCGATCTGGAAGGACAATCTCCAGACGGCCTTGAGGCCCTGAGAAAGAACGAGAGTCTCCTTGCAGGGAAGTGCGTCTGTGTCCATTCAAACAGGGCCGACGCTGAAACCTCATCAAGAGCACTTGCGCTGGGTGCCTCCTTTGTTTTTCCAAAGCCTATGTCGATCTCGCACTTTGCAAGGCTTGTAGAAGATGTAGGAAAGCGGAGGAAAGAGCGTAAGAAACTTGGTCAGAAGAATCGAGTAAGGGTTGCAATCGTCGAAGACGGACTCATTTTTCGACTGGCTTGGAAGGAACGATTGAAAGATGGTGCTCAGGTTCTTTTGTTCAGTAAATCCTCTGAGTTCCTGGATAAGACAGCTCCAGATGATGTTGACGCTGTGATTACCGACTTTCATTTAGGTGCTGACGAGCCAAACGGGTCAGAGGTCCAGAAAAGGCTCAAAAAAGCAGGCTTCAAGGGACCGATCATTTTATGCAGTGAGCTTCAGGAATCAGAGACCGATCTCTCTGGATTTGACCACATCACGAACAAAACAGACCTGATGTCTGTGGAAGAGCTGCAGGAACTCGTTGAGCGCAAGTCCTAGGATTCGGAATGCCAAGCTGTAGATCACTCAAAGCTCGCTGATAAGATGGCCCCATCGACTCCGAGCCATACTTGCAGCGAATCTGCTCCATCGAGTACTCTTCGCCGCCTTGGCGTCTTGACTTCGTTGTTGGAAGTACCAGGCGGTTTTTTTCGGCGACCATCTGTTGCCCGCGCGTTTGAGGGTTTGCGAATGTGCTCGTGTGTTGCCAGTGAGGTTTATGCTCTGCTGAATTGAGATCCAGAGAAAAACTTCGGTGAGATTGCTGAGAAATACCTGCCAAAAAAGCTTTTCACGCTCATCTTTCTCGTAAAACAGTCGATAAAAACCTTGCATAGGAAAGAATTGTTCAATATTCTTTCTTTTGAAAGGAGCGGCGGTGGTTCAACAACTTGCCCAAAATCCCAAATCGGAACAAAAGGTTGTGGCAAAAGCTTTCTTGCGCGCCGCGCAAAGCCTCGGGCTCAATGGCTCTGAAATGTCGAAAATCATTGGTGTTTCAGAATCGAGTATTTCAAGAATGAGAGATGGCGCGCTCATAAAAGACGGCAAATGGATGGAGCTCGCGCTAGCTTTCATTCGGGCCTATCGATCACTTGACGCCGTTGCTGGCCCCGACAGAGGGAATATGGTTGCTTGGTTTGGGTCAGCCAATCACCACTTGTCGGGCATTCCAAGGGAACTGGTTCTTCATTCTCAGGGTCTTTTCGACGTCGCGAGGTACCTTGATGGAATGCGTGCAAAGCTCTGACCTGCAGTCGCTGAGGTTTGAGGGGTGGCGTTGTGTGGAAGATCAAACGAGCAGTTCGACGGTTTCCCTGGTTGATGACCTAGAGGAACATGAGCTCCTTGAAACGCTTCTGGACAAATCCAAACCACCGGTTCCTGTTGATTGTGAAGGTCTTCACTATCTTCTTTACACACCGTTTCGCTATCCCCCATTGCTTTGGGGATCACGATTCGGCTCTGTGCAAGAGCGATCGATCTTTTATGGTGCTCTTTTAGAACGAACGTGTCTTGGGGAAGCTGCCTACTATCAAATGGCGTTTTGGCGGGCTTCAGAAGCACGTCCCTCCGCTCAAATCAAAAGATTCAGCACTTTCTCTGTTTCGCTGAAATCGGAAAAAGGAATTGACTTGTGCTCCACGGTGTTTGAGAAACGTCGCCCTAAACTCACCTCTCATGACAACTACTCTTTTAGCCAAGCCGTGGGTTCTTCAATGCGCAGGCTCGGTGTAGAGGTCTTCCTCTTTTGGTCGGCCCGTCTGGCTGGGCAAAAGAACTTTGGAGTGATTGCCCCAGCTGCATTCTTGAGCAAAGTGCCAAAGAGACAGCGCATCTGGCATGCCTCGACGTCTGAGGAAAGAGTCATTTACTGGAGTGAGTCGACAAGAGAGGCGCATCTTTTCAAAGAAGAAGCGTTCTATGTGGACGGTGTGTTTCCTCTTGTCCCGGGCTGAGGTGTTGGTCTCACTCACTCCTCCGGCAGACCCTCCAAAACATCTTCCAGGTCATATGTCGTGACTCGTCCGGGAATCTCACTCTCGAGCGTTTTTCGTCACTTCCTGGAGCCCGTCTACAACCAAGCCCGAGGCCAGTTCACTCAGTCCTTCAGTTCCTGCATCCGCAATTCATTTCATCCGCCTCTCAACCAACCCCAAGAGTTCTTCAACAGTCATGAGTTCAGTCTTGGAAGCGAACGCATCAAACTTTTCAGAAAGCCCCTCAATGTCACTATCCACTCCGCTTGAAAGGACAATTGGCCCGGTAAACCCATTCTTGCGAACCCTCTCAGCCAGTTCTTGACCAGTAGGTTCATCTTCTCCAAGGTGATAGTCCGTAATGATTACATCGAACTCGAGACAATTCTCGGATTCCAGAAAAGCTGAGCTCGACTTGAAGAGAGACAGCTCAGTCGTACCCCGCAACTTCTCTCTCCAGGCCCTTCGAAAAATAAGGACGTCCTCTACAACTGCCACCTTGAGCTTTTTCTCAGAAGTCTTCACGGTTGAAGACATGCCCTTCCTTTGGAGGACGTGGTCCGCAAGCTTTGTGAAATGGCTGATGGTCATTGGCTTTGGAAAGACAAATGAACTGGCCCCCATTTGGCAGAGATCTTGCTTTGTGTAAATAAACAAAAGCAAGGAATACGAAATGTCAGTAAAAAAGAAGACTTACACTAATGAGTT
>JANQPW010000895.1 GCA_028285285.1 Silvanigrellales bacterium | reverse complement strand
GAGGTGTGCCCGAACCCTTCAACTCTGCCGGAGGCTTGCCAGAAATCAGGTAGGAAAGTGAGAGCCCTTGGAGTCGCAGGCTTTCTTCCTCTGGAAAAGGAACAGTGTGAACCTTCCACTCTTTCAGAAGCTCGCGGTTGCCCATGGCCAGTGCCTGATGATCTTCCAAAAGTGCTACTGTGCCGCGGCCAGGGAAGTTGTTGTGCTTCTGTGCTTTCAGCGCTTGTGCACCATGGCTCTTGGTGTAACTAACGGCTGCCTGGGCCAAGGGGTGGCTGCTCCCTTCTTGAACGGTTGCCATCCAACACAGCAGTGTCTCTTTGTTGGGCATTGCGGGGTCGCGTTTATTTGTGATGAAGGCTGACACAGTTGGCCGTCCTTCTGTGAGGGTCCCCGTTTTGTCAAACACCACAACCTGGGTTCGGCGTGTTTGCTCGAGCACTTCGGCATCTTTGATGAGAATGCCTGCCCGAGCTGCCAGGCCAGTTCCCACAAGGAGAGATGTGGGCGTGGCCAACCCCAGTGCACAGGGGCAGGCAATCACGAGCACAGCCACGGCATTGAGCAGTGCCGTTTCCAGCTGTCCTGCAGCCAGAAACCAACCCAGAGCCGTGATGCAGGCTAAGATCACCACAACCGGAACAAAAACGGCGCTGATGCGATCCACCAGTTTTTGAATGGGAGCCTTTTTGCTCTGCGCATTTTCCACAAGGCGTGCAATACGCGCGAGTGTCGACTCTCCTGCCAGCGCGGTGGTTTTGAGGCGAAGCAAGCCGTTGCCGTTTATGGCGCCCCCAGCCACGGAATCACCTGTGGTGACAACACGGGGAAGGCTTTCGCCCGTGACGAGAGACTCGTCCACCTCTCCCCTTCCTTGAACCACGATGGCGTCGAGTCCAACGCGTTCACCTGGCTTCACAAGAAGGGTCTCTCCCACGCGCACTTCCTCGGGTGAGACCTCTTTGATTTCGTCATTTCGTTCCACACTCACTACTGTTGGCTGCAGTTTCTGGAGACTTCTGAGGGACTCTGCAGCGCTCTTTTTGGCCTTGTTTTCAAGCCATTTTCCCAACCTCACAAAGGTGATGATCATTGCTGAGCTTTCAAAGTAAAGATGGGGCAGCCCCGAGGAAGGTGGGGCGAGGAAGCCTTCATAGACGCTCAAAAGGAAGGCTGCTGTTGTGCCCATGGCGACCAACACGTCCATGTTGGCGGCCCGGTTGCGGAGCGCGGTCCAACTCGAGCGGTAGAAACGAAGTCCAAGCCCAAATTGAACGGGTGCGGCAAGGAGCAGCTGCGTTTCCGCTGAAAGGTGGAGTTGTGTCCCGAAGGGAGCGAGCACCATGGGGAGCACGAGGGGAAGGGACAGTGCTGCTGCGAGCAAGAGAGCGAGCTCCTCCTGTTTCCAAAAAGGGGAATCAGTTGGTGTGTCGGCGTCTTTCTCGCTTTTAGAGATGCGGCGTGGGGGCCGGGAGGGGGTGTATCCAGCTGCTGTGATGGCCTGAGAAACGGCCTCTTCGCTTAAGATCTGTGGTTGATAACGAACGCTGATTTTCTCAAGAGCCAGGTTCACGTGGGCAGACTTTACCCCGGGGAGCTTTTGGACGGCCGCTTCAACGCTGCTGACGCAGCCCGCACAACTCATGCCGCCAACCTGCAGCTCAAGACTTTGAAAGGGGGTGTTCTTGTTTGTCATACTCAACCTTCTCCCTGAACGCGTCACTAAGGCATCCTAGGCGTTTTGTTCAGCCTTTTGAAGAAGCTGTGATAAAACGCCTGAGCAAGCGAGAAGATCCGAGTGAAATGAGGCAGTCTGGAGGTTTGAGAGCGTGTGGTTCTTCAGGGTGAAGCAACTTGGAAATCTGCGGCGTTCTGTCACAGCGCAGATCATTGCCTCTTCACTGCTTGCGAGTTCTGTGTTTGCAACAATTGCAACTCTGGTTGATCTCGGGCTTGAGTTCGACTCTGGAACGAAGGAGCTCGAGGGAGAGCTCCTCAACACAAAGAACTTTTTCCTACCGATCATTGGTGAGGCTCTTTGGACGCTGAGGCTCTCAGACCTCGACCGGCAGCTCCAATCTCTCCTCAGTTTCCCCAATTTTTCATACGTGAAGCTAGTTGGCGACGATGGCTATGTTGTGGAAAAGGGCAATCGCGAAGAGGGAAATCTTCAGGTTTCTGAGTTTGATGTCACTTTTGAGCACAACGGCAAGCTGCTCAACATTGCCAAGCTTCACTTGGGTGTGAATTTCGACACCCTCTACGGAAAACTACAAAGTCGTGTTTGGTTTGTCTTTTTTTCGAGTATGATCAAAAGTTTTGTTGTGGCAACGCTTCTTTTTGCTGTCTATGATCGCCTTGTCACACGTCATATTGTGCGGGTGGGGCAATTTTTGCGGAGTCAGGGAAGGGCTCTCCAAGGAAAGTCGCGCTTTGGGCAGCCCGTCAGCTCTTCTGAGGGCGTCCAAGACGATGAGTTTCGCCTCAATCGTTCTCCAGCCTTTCAAGATGAAATCAGCGAAATGGCGAAATCCATCAACGAGTTTCGGAGGAAAATTCGTGCTGCAGAAGAGGAACTCCGACGGTCTGAAAAGCAAGCTTGGGCTTCTAGCGAAGCGAAGAGTAGATTCTTGGGGGTGATCAGTCATGAGCTGAACACTCCTCTCAACGGAATTTTGGGCACTGCTGAGAGCCTGCTTTTAGACGAAAAAGATGCTCAAAAGAGGGAATCTCTCCAAGCCATTCGCAGCTGTGGCGAGGAAATGGCAGATCTCGTGGCTTCCATTTTGGATCACACGGCTCTCTTGAGCGGTGGGCTGCGGCTGCAGTCCGATGAGATTGAAATGCAACCGTTGGTGGAGAAGGTGCTTGCTCGGAAGAGGGAAGCTGCAAAGAAACGGAACAACTCCCTCTCGTGCTTGTGGGAGGGCGAAGAGACTCTGCCCGTTGTTGTCGGTGATCGGCGTCGCATCATGATGGTGTTTGAAAAGCTGCTTTCAAACGCCATTGCAGGCACGGAGAAAGGATCCATTGAGCTGAAGATTCAAACTCATGCGGAAAAACGTGACAATGGTCTGCGAGAGGTGTGGTGCTTTGATTGCGGTCTGAAAGACACCGGTGTTGGCATTTCTGCAGAAGATCTGGATCGGATCGGTCGCTCCTTTGAACAGGTCGACAGCTCGATGTCCCGTGTTTCTGGAGGACTCGGGATCGGGCTTTCCCTTTGCCGACAGATTTTGGATCAAATGGGCGGTCAACTTT
>JANQPW010000889.1 GCA_028285285.1 Silvanigrellales bacterium | reverse complement strand
GACGTGGACCGACTCGAACAGCGCGGCAACTTCCCGCAGTGTTACTCGCACGTGGGCCTCATCCACTCAGCCTTTGCTGTGAGCCAAGCTTGGGACACGATCCTCTAGGAGCCTCTTGCGCTCTTCCCACCATTCGTCGTGACTGACCGCCCTGTGATAAACTCTAGGGCATTGTTCTCAACCTGATCTCAAGACTTGGAGCGCAAAATGTTTCGTCGCGTCGACTGCCGTCAAAGACTTCTCAGCCGGCTCACTCTCCCCGCAGTGGTTTTTCTTTGTTGGAGCTGCACAACTCGCTCCTACAACCCCGCTGTGCCGCGGGCTGCTGCCCAGCTCAAAAACCAAAAGTCCAATGAGAACACTGACTACAAAACAAAGGGCGACTTTCAGAGGGGCCCCAACTCCCGAGCGCTGGGAATTCTGAGCGACTACGAGGCCTACCTTCAAGATCAAGCCGCAGCAGAATCAAGAAAAGTGGAAGCCGTCACCAGAGCCGATGCCGATACCCTCTTCCCCTTTGAAGAAGAAAATCTTCCCGCATTGCTGAGTTCTTTTTCGCAATCGGCGTCGGATCGCTGCATGGAAGCCACCCAGAAGATGAACTGCTCCAGCTTGTACTACATGACTTCTGGAGCCGGACTTTGGACCCGCGGTGGAGGCCAAATCAAAGCCCTGCTTCCAGTGAATTTTGCGGACTTGATCGATGACCCCAAAGTGCTGCAGCTGCTACGTGAAAACACTCAAGTTCCCAAACTGCCAGGGCAATCGACAACGTTCAGCGGCATGAACGACACCACTCTGAGCCAGACGCTCAAGGAGTTCCTCATGCCTCTCACAAAAAAAGATGTGAGCAAGCCCGAGAACCGACGGGCTGTTGAAGCCATTGTCTCCGCCATGAAGCAAAGCAACAAACGCCTAAATGCCCTTGATGTGAAGTTTCTGCAAATTGCAACTTTGAGCCTGGCCAGCCGAAACTACATTCAGTTCGACATTTGGACCAGCGCCCAAACCCACAAAGCCATCTACACCTATGTGACCGATCCGGGCCAAATGCTCAGTCACCTCAAGGGTCATGCCAACCCACTCGTGCGTGAGTTGGCCACCCGAGCGCTCGAACCCTACTTGGAAGTCTCAAAGGAGCTCGGCGAAACCCACATATTTGGATACCAGCGTGGCTTTTTTGCCATTGACCAGTATGGCGTGATGGAAGCTGCCCTGGACGACACCTACACCAAGCTCCACATGAAGGAGGTCGGGCGCCCAACAGCCAAGGGCAGAGCCATCCCGCACAAGTTTGTTTTGCCTCCGTACACCCAGGACGACAACGCTGCCCCTGGCGATGAAAGTTACCTTTCGGGGCTGGCTCCCTTGGGAGAAGGTGCCGGTATGGCCATTCCCTATCTCCGCGAAACTGGCCGTCTCAAAACCCTCAAAGAGCGGGGGGCGGACTCCTTTGTGTTTCAAAACATTGAAGTGTTTTCTCCTTTGGCCTCGGAAAACCTGACTTGGAAGACCATGCGCGACGACCCCAATGATCCGAAACAAATGGGCATTGTGGTGGTTGAGCTCCTTCCCGGATACAGTGGCGGCGCTCCCTTCAAAGTCGACGGTGACATTCAGCTCATTGAGACCTCCGCTTTAGACGAAGCGAAAAAAGAGGAGCTCGAAAAGAAACAGGTTTACTTCAACACCAACACCATGTACCAAGACTTCGATCTGGAGCTCCCGGCTCTCAAGGGTTTCGAGGGGAAAAATGCCACCGCCCCGAAGGTGCTCCGCGATCGAGAGAGCCCGCTGCGACCCGACGAGTTTTCAACTTCGGTGTCACCGGAAGATGCCCAAAAAGCGCTTGAATTTTTGAAACAAGGGCAGATGTACATCAAGCGCATCAAAGTCAATGCCGGCGACTACACACTCCTACCCAACCAAAAAGCCGGCATCATTGCCGGCCAGGCACCAGCCTACTACGAGAATTTCAAGTCTTATGGCGAGTATCTCAAACAAGGAAGCAAGGTGGTGCAGTTGGTTCTCGATCGGCTGGAGATCGTGAAAAATCGCTCCAGCCTTTAAAGAGCCATCAATTGCAGTAGTGAGGGTATCCCCAGCACCACGTGTCGTAAGCCAAAAATGTTTCTCCGGCCTCAAACTGATCTTTGGTGATGAAGCGGTTTTCACCGCGCTCTTCCCAATACTTCTCTCCGGTGTGGTTGTTCTTCACAAAGTACTTGTACTCCAGCCGGTTCACCTTACCGAGGCTCTCGATTTCAATGATCTCTCCACCCCGGTGTGGCACAATTTCAAAAGAGAGAGCAACCGCTTCGCCTTCTTCCTGACTCCAGTTTCCGAGCTCTGGAACGTTGCCCGTGACATAAATCGTTTCGTGATCGTACTTGGTGCGGAAAATATCGAACTGAATAGCAGGAGCCAGCTCGCTCAGCTGCCGACGAATTTTTTGGGGCAACAGACGATCGAGCCGATCAGAAAGATCGTTGCCGGGAGCCAAGAGTCGTTCAAGCTCAGCATTCCCCCGGACCAAGAACTCCTGAGCTCTGTCAGCCAGTTCCAACACAGTCTTTAATCCGCTAGCGTTCCGCTGGCTGATAGCCTGGCTCAAATCTCCCTGAAGCTTTTTCAGTTCTTGGAGCCCATTAGAGAACTGCGAATTCTGGAACTGAATGGCCGCCAATGCCCAGCGTCTCTGCAACTCAAGCGAGGCATCCCCGCCCAATTTCCTCCAATCAACATGATTGGGCTCAGGAACCTCAAAGTGGGCAACGCTGCCAAACGATCCCGTTTTTGGATCTCGACGGAGGATTTGCAACTTCCACCAGTTTTCTTCCCTGGAATCTCTAACAATCACCGTCTTTGTGTCCAATTTCACCGTCGGCTGAAAATCGGATAGATCTGAGATATCTCCAAGGTCCAGTGAAACGAACTCCACCCCAGATTGAAGAGCCACCTTCTCCAGCTGACCTGGTGCCGCAGCAATGATTTTGTTGAAAGTTGTCCTCCAACCTGAGTCGTTCACATCGCCGGAAGCAACACTGAGTCTCTTTGTGATTTTTTCAAACGACCTCTGAAGTGCAAGAAGCTCAGCATGAACCCGTTCCTGGAGCGACTGTCCTTCTTTGGAGTTGCTCCGGTTCAGTGCGTTTTGCACCCGAGCTATACTCTTCATGGCCAAAACAACCAACGCAGGCATCGAGGCCGAAACCGTTGTCAGAGCTCCGGGCGAGCCGAGTGGCTCGCCTGCCTCCCCCGGCAACGCTTTCACTGTGTAGCCAGCAGAGAGAATATTCGGACGTTTCGACTCCCTGATAGCTCGCTGCACGTTGTCGACAAGCTGTTCAACCCGCGCCATTGCCGAAGTTGACTTTTCCAAAACTGCTAAAGGAAGTTCGAGGGGTTCAGCAGTGACCGTTTGAAACCAGAGGTTGATCTGAGCATTGGTCATTTCATTGGTCTTGGGGAAAAAGATTTTCAAGAACGCCGGACTCCGACCAAAGAGCTCCTCGAAGTCCTGCTGCGCCGCTCCGATCGTCTCGGGCACGGTGTCTGGCTCACCATCGGAGTCAGCAGAGGGGGCAGGGAGGAGGTTTTGCCCAACAAACCGAGTAGCCAGCCAAAACTCCTGGATCTCTTGGACGGTCTCATCGATCGCTTTTTTGGCCTTCTCGGCGGGTTCTCGCTCCTTGCGAAAATCCACACCAAGAGCCTTCAATGCCTCTTCAGCATCCAGCAATTGCTCAAAGTAGCCCTGCTCAGTAGGTGTCAGCGATCCCTCACCCTGTATATCCTTCGGAAGCTGAGACCGAAGCCGCGTGATCTTTGTTTTGAGCATCCCAATTTTGTAAAGCTTCCCCAAGTTAGCCTTATTAAACACATCCTGAAGGTAGTTGCCCTCCGCACCCGACTTCTGGCCTTCGTCTGTCAGCGTTTTGGTGGTTGGTTTCAAGGTACAGGCACTGATGACCAGCGCACTGCCCACGACAAAGAGTCCACGTTTCATTATTGTTCCCTCAAACTGTTCCGATTGGCATCATCCCATCTTAGAACATTTTGTGGGAACTTTCCGGGCACAGAGTCATTCCCTCATCACTGTCGAGCCTTTGAATAACCAAACGAGTTTGTTGCCAAAGAAACTCGAACTCCTCCGAAAATAAAAGTGCCACATTTATGCCCATTTGCTCCCAAATCTGACCCCAGTCAAAGATTCTGACCTTCCCCAAATCGCCACTTGGCCCGGTTCTTGATGTGGGGCTCCAAACCAACAAAAAAGGAACAGGACTATGAAACGCTCGTTGCTTCTTTCTTTTAGCGCCGCTGTTGCCGCCCTCGCATTGGCAGGCTGCCAAAAAGACCCCACCAACACAAACGTTGCCAACGAAGACAAAGGAAAAGCAGGGCCCTCGGGCGTGAACCTCAACGAGCCAATGAAGCGCATGGCATTTGGAATGTCGCTCATCACCCCGAGTTCCTTCTTGGTGCTGCCCAAAGAGGTGTCGGAGAAGGGCGACATCTGCTGGTACTCAGTCCCTATTCAAAAGCCCTCACCCCTTGCACTGCAGGCTGAGGCTAACTTCGCAGCGGCAACACTCATCAACAACAAAATGGCATGGGCACGCGACCCCGACACACACCAAAAGATCAACTCCAGGTTGAACTCTATCTACACTGTGCAAGGTATGTCTTTGGATCAATTTGACAGCGCCACACGCGAAGGTTCCTACAACCTTGTTTTGGGGGCAACCTCGGAGCTCACCTTTGTTCCATGGTCGCAGGCAGTCCCTTTGCTCGGCACTTTCATGAACATCGTGACCAAGGCCGCTTTTGTGATTGGAACAGCACAACTGGCACAGGCCGCAACCACGCACAGAGCCAACACCAAAACCCAGCAAGACACAGACCGTGCCTTTGACGCGTCGTTTATGAACGAAGACAAAATCGTCACCCATCGCCCTGCACAGTTCAGCATGCTCGCCCTGGAACAAGCCGTTGTGAACCTCGACGTGCAGAAGATCAAGTCTAAAACTGTCACCTGCAAAGACAGTTGGGAGTGATGACCCGCTGGCAGTGCAGCTAAGGAGCTTCACCCACCAGGCAGCGCACCCGCTGCGGAAGGGGGCAAGAGTCGGGAGGATCGAGCGGGTTGCCCACCGCGTTCACAAAGTCAAGATCTTCCAATTCAGCCAAGGGCAGCAGGTCTTGCACTTGGTTGTTGGCAATGTGAAAAATCTTCAGCCGATGCCAGGAGGCAGCGCTGCTGAGGTCGGCAATCTGATTGTCATTCAAGTACACAAAGCGCAGTGAATCTTGAAAGGCCAACCCCACACCCACAGCCCCCTGTGGCAGCCGCTCGATGTTGTTTTCCACAGCACCCAAAACCCGAAGCTCCGGCAGGTGAGATGCTGGCTCGAGCGAAGCCAGCCCATTGCTGTGCACAAAGAGCTCCCTCACCCGC
>JANQPW010000888.1 GCA_028285285.1 Silvanigrellales bacterium | reverse complement strand
TTTCTCTTTGGAGATTTTAAAAATCGATTGGCCATGCCGGAAAAATTCTTCAGTATGTTGGGCCGCGTTTTTCCTGAAGAAGTCGGTGCAGAGTTTGGTGGTTTTGGCTTGCTCCATGCCGATGGACTTGATCTTCCGGTTGGCATGGCTGAGGTTTCGGGAACCCCCTGGCAGTTGGCTTCCCCCATTTTGGGCAAGCCCGTCGCGATGACGTGTGCGGCGTGTCACTTGGGGCAGATGCCCGACGGTCGCTACGCCGCCGGGTTTCCCAACGAAGAATTTGATCTTGGAAAGTTCAACGCTTACACACTCTTTTCCGTGTGGCTGGCCGATCAGAAAAAAGAAGACACCGAAGTTTGGCCCGAAGAGATTCAGGAGCACTATCGGGGCATGCACGCCACCGTGAAAGCTTCCGACGACTCTTTTGCCAGACTGTTGAAGCACACTGTTTTGCTCGACAAACTGAGGCTCACAGAATGGTTTTTGCAAATCGTGAACATCTTTCGGCCCACTCGGGGTGAGCTCCGCTCTTATCTGAAAGGTGGGCCCAACCAGTACTACGCCTCATCTCCAGCTTTGCCCATGAACAAACCCCCTCTGTACGAAGATGCTGAGATCTTTGTTTCAGCACCACAGATTTGGGACATTTACACCGTGGGCCAGCCGAACGATCGCTACTACATGTCGGCCATGTTCCCCACCACGAGCTTGGAGCATTTCATCAAGGGCGCGTTCATTGTCGCGACTGGTTTTGCCGACAGCTCTATTCGGAGATATGTGGAACCCCTTGCACTTTACGTGGCTACCCTCCGAGCTCCGGCAAACCCCAACCCTCCGCCCACCGAGTTGACCGCGGCCGGGGAGATGCTGTTTAGGCAAGACTGCAGCAGTTGCCATGATCTCAGTATTGCCGGAAAAAGCTCGGCTCCTGTGGATCCAGCCGATGTGGACATGCCTGAGATTCTTCTCAACCCCCTCACACCAAACGATCCGCCGCACCGCTCAGCGCGGGAAATTCAAAAGATCCTTGCTGAGATTGGGGGCATCGCTGTCGCACCAGGTGCCTACTCACGACCTTTGAGCGGAATTTGGTCGCGGACAAAACTCATGCACAATGGAAGTGTGGCCGACCTTGATGCGGCTTTCTGCATCACCGAAGCCAGGAGCCTCGACAGAGATCCTCAAGATCCACGATATGATGGGGTTCACGTTGATTTGTGCACCGAGCACACGCTGGAAGAGCGGTTGGCGCTCAAGGCGTTCTTGGAGAGTCTTTAGGAGTACTGCACTTTGGGTCTTCAAACAGACCTTCGACCGGGTGTTGCCATCTGCTGGTTTCGAGCCGACCTGCGCTTGAACGACCAGCCGGCTTTTGCTGCAGCCTGCCGCTATGAGAAGCTCCTGCCCGTTTTTGTGCACCCTGCCGCGGGCAAGAGCGAAGTGGGCGGGGCCAGCAGGTGGTGGCTGCACCACAGCCTGAGCGCTCTTGAAGAAGAACTCAACGCCCAGAGCAGCCGACTGATTCACCTGCGGGGTGATCCCCTGAAGGTGATTTTGGAGTTGCACAAGAAGCTCGACGGCAGCACAAACCCCCTTGCAGCAGTCTTTTGGAATCGGCGGTACGAACCGCAGTCTGTTGCTCGAGACCGTGAAGCAAAGAAACGGTTGCAGGAGTTGGGCTTGCATGCGGAGAGCTTTGGCGGCTCCGTGCTGCAAGAGCCATGGAACGGTGGCAAGGATGATGGCTCTCCGTATCAGGTTTTTTCGGCCTTCTATAGAGCTGCAAGCAAAAGAGGGGTCGATCTCGACATTCTGAGCGTTCCTCAGTCGGTTCCTCCTCTCCCACAGTTTCCGCAATTGGCTTCATCGGGGCGGGGAAAGGGGAGTCTCGCCGATGAGATTTCTCTTGAGGAGGCGAAACTCCTTCCGCGGGCTCCGCTCAGCTGGGCCGATGGATTTGCAAAGCACTGGAAACCGGGCGCAAAGGCTGCCCAGACCCAGCTCGCCACTTTTGTCAAAAAAGGCCTCCGAAGCTACAGTGAAACTCGAAACAACCCAGGCTTGGAGCCTGCAGGCACATCTCGTTTGAGCCCCCATCTTCACTTTGGTGAACTGAGCCCACGGCAGGTGCTAGCCGCCGTTGTTCAGGAAACAGGAGATTGGAGGCAACAAAAGAACGAGAGCGTGCAAACTTTTTGCAAGGAGTTGTTTTGGAGAGAGTTTGCACATCATCTGTTGTTTCATTTTCCTAAAACTCCAGAGGAGCCCTTGCGGCCTGCGTTTCAAAAGTTTCCTTGGAGGAAAGACGCGAGAGGGTTTTCAGCGTGGAAGAAGGGGCAAACGGGCTACCCTATTGTTGATGCCGGTATGCGTGAACTTTGGGCTACGGGTTGGATGCACAATCGCGTGAGAATGATCGTGGGTTCGTTTCTCACCAAAGATCTTCTGCTCTCTTGGAGAGATGGAGCCGAGTGGTTTTGGGACACCTTGGTGGATGCTGATTTGGCGAACAACACCCTGGGTTGGCAGTGGATTTCGGGTTGTGGAGCCGACGCGGCTCCTTATTTTCGTGTTTTCAACCCTGTGCTGCAGGGCGAAAAGTTTGACCCGGAAGGGGTTTACGTGAGGCGTTGGTGCCCAGAGCTTTCTGCTCTTGGGAAGAAGTGGATTCACCGTCCTTGGGAGGCTCCTGAAAGTGAGAAAAAGAAAGTGGGATGGGGTGAGCGTTACCCAGCGCCGTGCCTCGACCACCGTCAGGCCAAAGTGAGGGCCCTGCAGGCCTTCGAAAAAACAAAGTGACACAAGAATGCGTGTGATGCTCAGTTGGTGCTCAGCAGGTCTCCGCTGGAGACTTCCGGCCCACTCAGTTCCACGACCGGTGAAAACCCACTCTTGCCAAAGGAGTTGACAAGGCCAGGTTTGAAGAACTGGAGATAGGCGGTTCCACTTCCGCCCGAGGCGTTTGCGGGGTTGTGAGCAGAAAAAATGGTGCGTCCATTGAGAGTTCGAACTCCTTGAAGGGAGATCGAGTTGCCGAACTGACCTTGGACCAATGGGCGGGTTCCCGCTGTTGTGCCATCCGTGATCCAAAGGTCACGGGATGAGTTGGCGGGGCTCGCTCCGAAGTACAACAGATCAGAGCTGTCGAGTGTCAGATAGTCGACGTTCGAGCCGGATGCTCCGTCGTTGATATCCGCGACCAGGGTGACCACACCATTGTCAATGCGGAAGAGTTCTTGACCTGTTGTTGAAGGGGCGCCAACGGTGTAGATGCGGCCGTTGGAGTCAATAACGGCAGAGTCAATGCGGAAGGGTTCTGAACCACCTCCGGAGAGGTTGTAGATTTGGGTAGAGCCAGCTGTTGTGCCATCTGTTTTCCAGAGCACGTAATCACCTGTTGAAGTGGACGACACGTAGGCATGTGAACCCAAAACAGCGATTTTTGGGCAGTATCCCCCGCAATCGAAACCACCAGCCGCACCGGTTGCGCCTTCAAAAAGAATGTTTGTGCCACCGGCTGTGCCGTCGCTGACCCAGACTTCACGACCGTTTGAACCATCGTTCGCAAAAAAGACGATGCTGTTTCCAAGCGACTTCATGTTGCCAATGTTCGACGAAGGTGTGCCGGGGTTAATGTCTTTCACAAGCAGGGTGGTTGCGGTTGTGCCCTGAGTCTTCCAGAGCTCTTCGCCATTCGTTCCATCGTTGCTTCGGAAAAAGAGGAAGTTGTTGGTCACGGTAAAGTTTCCATAGACCTCCCAGGCATTGGAAGGATTGGTGTCTTTGATCATGGTTGTTCCGCCGGTTGTGCCGTCGGTTCTCCAGAGCCCCTTGGTGGTGCCGTCGCTCATGGAGAAGAAGTAGAACCCACCGTAGGACTCACCTTCGTAGATGTTGGTGCTGGCCGATCCGGGTTTGTAGTCGGTGAGGCGAATGGTTCCGGCAGAGGTTCCATCGCTCACCCACAGTTCACCCCCTGTTGAGCCATCATTTGCAGAGAAAAAGAGTTTGTTGTTCAACGGCTTGTAGAAGTTTGGCCAGCTTGAAGAACTGCCCGGAAAAATGTCTTTCACCAATGTGGTGCCAGCGACTGTGCCATCGGTGATCCAAAGCTCAGTTCCGTTAGTTCCATCGTTCGCTGTGAAGAAGGCCTTCGTTCCCACTTTGAGGAGGTAGCCAGGGTTGCTTTGAAACTGCTTGAGCAGAATGGTTCCGTCGGGTGTGCCATCTGTAGCATAGAGTTTGGAGTTCCCCCCAAAGACGTAGAGGTTGCCAAGGCGTGCCGATGCTGAGACCGCGGGGTCCGTGATGTCCACCACCAGGTCGGTCGACTCAACTTCCTGACACCCTTGGGCGCTCCAAACACTCGCGACATTGATTTCTGCGGGAACGCTGCCCACGGCAGAGGTGATCGGCTTTGCGTTTTTATGGGTGTAGCGAGCCTCACCCACTCCCAGAGCTGCGCTATATGCAGTGCCAGTACAGCTCGATTCTTTATAGAGCAGGCTTTCCCGCACGGGGAAATAGGTTCCGGTGTTACCGGCCACGAGCGGCGCTCGAAAGCCAATGTCAGTTTCCATGAAGGGTTGCACCGAGCCACCAAACAACACACCAACAACCTGCCCATTGAGGCTGAGCTCAGTTGGGGCGTTGTTGTCAGTCGGGGCTGGGAAACAAGATGTGGCGGGGGAACCCAGGAGGGCGTCTGCCTCGTTGAGAATGCCGTCAGCATTGTGGTCGGTGAAGCTTTGGAACTGGGTTCCTCCCAGGGGACACACCGTGCCCGGTGGGATGTTTGTCACCAAGATCCCAGAAGAGACTCCGTCTTTTCCATTCTGCCCATCTGTGCCGTCTTTTCCATCGGCTCCAGCATCACCTTTGTCACCTTTTTCGCCGGCGTCACCTTTGTCGCCTTTGTCTCCCTTCGCCCCGGAGAGCTCACTGAAGGGGTTCGTGCCGTTAGCCAGCTCTTCGGCATTGGGTGTGCCGTCTCCGTCAAAATCTTGGAGGTTGAGAAAGCTCGGTTGCAGCTCGCCGTCTTCAGCCAGGTTGATTCCTTTGAGGGTGTATCCTGGGAGACCGCTGTCCACCAGACCTAATGTCCTCTCATGGCTTGCCCCATTGTGGCTCACCACCAGAGAAATGGTGTCGTTGGCCATTGGGAGACCAATAGGAAAGGCAAAGGAATAGGCACCGTTTTCGGTGGACTTCGCCAGGGCCTCAAAACCAGGCGCAGAGATGGTTGCTCCAGTGATGGGGTCCGCCACCGCAACGTCTGCAAGCGCTGCCGGGGTGGTCGCGTTTTCGTGAACCAATCCGTAGACGTTGACCAGGCGCGCTTTCTCATAGGGTGCGAAAGACAAGGCCACCTCTGCTTCTGACGAGTCGCCATTGGCGAGGTTCATTTTGCTTTCGGCCATAGAGTGAAAGAGGAATGTGGGGTCGGAGGGGTGAAGGGTCAGGAGGCTTGCTCGGAAGACAATCCCCTCTCCGGATTCTACCTCAAGAGTGTTTTCCCCGGGCTTGAGAACATGAGACTCTGAGGACCCATTTGGGTGTTCAATGGCGAGCCCGATATGGAGTGGCTCATTGCCTTTCAGCCCGAAACCCTCGCGCTCCACCTGAGCCCGATGGATTTCAATGGTCACACT
>JANQPW010000883.1 GCA_028285285.1 Silvanigrellales bacterium | reverse complement strand
TTCATGACACAGGGGGCTTATGGCCCACACATCACTAAGAGCCGTCAGATGCTCTTGACATCTGTGCTGCGCGAGGAGCTGTTTGATCTCATGCGCGGGTACAAGTGGAATGACCGTGAGGTGACCTTCTACCGCACACCTGCTCGTGACAGCATACCTGCTGCAAACTGTGGCTTGGGAATTGAAGTGGATGGTGTTTCCATTTTGGCTGGTTCCACCAGCACAGACTGATTGATGTGACCGTTGCGGGAAGAGAGTTCTCAGAGAAACAGGCCGAGGGTTGCTGTGAGCTGGGCGCGGCTGGTGTTGAAAACATAGTCCCCTCCAATCATGCCGTAAACGCGAGATCCTGTGAGGAGCACACCCGCTCCCGCGAAAGGTCCGCCCAGGCCCAAACCAGCACCATCATCGCTTGCCCCAATTCCAAATTGCAGTCCAGCTTGAAGGTAGGCTTTGATGTCTGAGCCCAATACCCACTTGAAGTCAACGTCACCACCGAGACTGGCGCCGGTGCTGTTGTCGTTTGACCACAGTCCGATTCCGCCGAGGGCTGCCTCAAAAGCCCATGAGTCGCCGAGGTACAGCAGGCTCACTCCCAAGTCAGACGGAACAGGGTTCTGATAGCCGATTCCCAGGCCCCAGCCACCTTTTGCCTGGGCAGTTTCTTCCATGGGAAGCCCGAACCACGCCAGGAAGAGCACGGCAGCGGAAACAAACCGCTTTAAGGTTGTCGTAGAAGTTTTTAGCAAAGAGTTTCGTTTGCTCACTATTGCTTCCTTTTTGTCAGGCAGTGCTGTGTCTCTTTGAGAGACTTCAGCTTCAATTCGAGCACAGACAGTTTTGATAAGCAAATGCGAAGAGAATCGAGACCTGCTTGCAGGTGCCGAGGAAAATTCATTAGTCTTAAGAGCTGAACAACCTTTTGTTTCTTTTTTGGGGGAGCGTCATGAACGTGACCAGACTGAGTGTGATTTTTTTGACCGTTGTAGCTCTGTGTTCTTGTGTCAGCAGACAAATTGACGCCCAGGCATTTTCAGACAAACCTTTTTTCAACGCTCCCTGCACAGATTCAAACATTCCTTTGAGTGCTGATGATAGGCAAGAGCTTCAGAAGGCGTGTCTCTTCATTGAAAACTTTATGGGCAAAGATCCTGATGCTCGCTCACGCAACAGATCAATAAGCGAGAAAGAGTTTGTTCCTTGGCTCAAAGAGTTGGCGGAAAACAGGGTTGTTCTGGTGCAGGTTGCGAAAGAGGTTGCGTACAGATATCTCAACCTGGAAAAGGTGGTGAGCATCAACACGGCGTTGAATGATCCCACACAGGGAGACTACACGGTAACTGGTGTTTTGGGTCCGAAGCGAGCTGCGGACATGATCATCAACACTT
>JANQPW010000882.1 GCA_028285285.1 Silvanigrellales bacterium | reverse complement strand
AGTGTGACGGCCGTGAGGCCCTTGGACTCATAGCGCGAAAACCCGCTGCCAAGCTCCAACAGCAAAGATGATCGCATCGAATAGGTCGTTAGGGATATGGTAGAATTTGTGAAAGGATCAGTTTTACTGCCCGAATGAGTTCGATAGGAAAACTCTTCATGTCTGTATTGAGAGATTTTTGTTTCTTTTTTTTGTTCTTGATCACGAGTGCCTGCACGAGTCGATCGACGCCTGTTGATCAAACAGAACAAAAGGGTCTGCTCGGCTGGTTGAGAGGTGACGAACAGAGCTTTGGTGACAGTGAGAGTCTTCGGCCTGGCCGTGTTGTTCGAGGGGAGTTTCTGTCGAGGGTTGAAGCACGTCCCGAGGTCGCCCACTTTTTGGAAAACGTAGAAGTTGTGCTTGCAGACCCTGAGGCATTTGCACGTGACTTTGGATTGAATCCAAACGACCAAGAGGGACTGCTCGGGGCACTCATTGACTGCTGTTCCTACATGGTAGAAAGCCAGCTCAATCGGGATCTGATTGGAGTCACCAATACCGAGATTCGCACCACAGGAAGAACCACAGAGGTTCTGAGACCAATTGGTTATGGCAGGGCTTCCGTTGCTACTGTGTCTTTCGACGACGAGAGAACGCTGCAGAAGCGGCGCCTTTTGGATGTGAAAGGAACTGGTTGGCTCAACCCCTCAAGAGCCTCTCATCGAACGGGCTTGCTCACACTTCAAGAAGGGTTGAAAGACTTCTACTTCAGCAAATTGCTTCAGATCGTGCTTGCCAAGGAAAAACGTGACATTAAGGTTTTGCCAACCTATGCCGTGATTGCGATTGATGTGAAGACCACGACAAATGACGATCGTGATCCCGCAGAGCCAGCGGCTCTTCTTGTGCGGGCCGCCCACTATCGAGGGGGAAAGAACGTCAACTTGAGCGGAATACCATACATGAGAGAACCGTCGCAGGTGCAGGCTCTTTTGGAACTTGAGCTGGCCTTGCGAAAGTATGGAATCACTTCCTCGGCCCGAGAGGGCCCCCACGATCAGATTGTCAATTTCCAGTTCTCTCGTGATGATCGCCTTCTTGACTTTGGTTCGTATCACTTGAGGCCACAGTTTGCGTCTGGCTTGGTTTTGCTGCGCTCTCGTCAGAACTCGGCAACCTGGAAAGAGTTTGTGAAGAACCCCGAGGTGCTGGGAAGTGTTTCTTGGTTCTCGCCAGCGCGTTTGGTGACTTCAAGAGAGGAAGGCTTTGTTTCGAAGCCCAACCCTGAACTGTTTTTGGCTCATTTCATGGGTGAGAATGCACTTATTCCTCCCTCTGGTTCAACGCATCAAGAGCACTTCTGTTCCTTGATGTTGAAAACGGTGAGGCAGTTGGAGCTACAAAAGCAAAGCTTTGATTTTTTAGACGCTTGCGATTGAGGCTGTGCCTTCATTTATAGGCATGGGCCGGTGGCTGCACCAAAACATTCGATTGTGCACAGGGTCAATGTCTTCTGGAAAGTCGAGCGGCGTTCGCACTCGTTCAACATGAGAAAAGAACTCAGAAAGCCGAGCTTGCAGCCAGTTTGAGGAAAGTTTGCGATTGTTTGTGCAAAAGAGTGCTTTGCCTTGGGGGTGCAAGAGTGATGAGATCTGTCTGGCCAGTTCTGTCCATTCCTTTTCAAGCCGAAAGGCAGGCTTGCCTCTTGATTTACCAAAAGTAGGTGGATCACAGATCACGAGCTCAAAGGGAACTGAGTTTTTTTTGCGGAGCTGACGCTCAAGCCACTTTCTCGCATCTTCCTGTATGAACTTTCCCACCTGAAGCTGCTGAAGTTGAGACCCTTCTAGAGTTGCCATTCCTTCTCGAAGGGCCGACTTTGAAATGTCTACAGAAAAAACCACTTCTGGAGGCGGATTTGAGGTCATCGCCGCCAGGGAAAAGGAACAGGTGTAGCTGAAGAGATTAGCCATTCTCGCGCCCGGGGCAGTAAGAGCGGCTCTGCGCCGATTGTCTCTTTGATCGAGGAAAAACCCCGTCTGTTCCTGGGCAAGAATGTTGACTGGAAAACTCAGATCGTGTTCCTTCACCCAGATGCGCTCTGGTGGAGTCTTTCCCAAGATCCTGGTTTCGCAAAGTTCCCCTTTATGATGAGGGTCTCGGTGCAATATTTTGATCACACCGCACTCGAGGTTGTAGAGAGGTGACAAAGTTTCCAGGGCTTGTTCACACAGCTCGAAGTCTTTCTTTTCGTAGAGCCATGCGCATGCGTGGTTTTGGAATTTGTCGATAGAAAAATCACCATTTCCCTCGCCTCGGTGCAGGAGGCGGTAGCTGTTTGTGATGGAATCGAGGCAACCAAGTCGCCGATCGGCGCTCACCAGTTCAGCCGCTGTGGAGGGAGGCTGTTTTTGGGCAAGGCTCTCAAGAGAGGGAGGAAGGGGAGAGGTGAGAGAAGCCGCAATGTCGGGCCAAGAAATGCTGTGGCAGTGAAGGCAAAGACGACTAAAATTCTTGCCGCCGTACAACCCGTCACCAAGAATGGGGCACCCGGAAAAAGCGGCGTGACGGCGGATCTGATGTTTCTTTCCAGAAGAAATCTTTGCTTCCAATAAAAACCTGTTGCCACCCAACTCCTTCAAGAGCCGAAACTGTGTTTCGGCCGCAGAACCCTCAAGAGGAGTTCTCTGTGTCCAATGAGCAGAAGGCGTGCTTTCGCAGCTGACGATCAGGAGATAGGTCTTTTGGGATGTGGAACCTTTGTGGATAAGTTCAGCTCGTTTACTGCTTTCCCTATTTTTGGCCAGAAGCAGGAGCCCACTTGTGTCTTTGTCGAGCCGCGACACCACATAGGTCTGCCGACTTTGGTGCAGCTTGAGCCACTCGCAGAGCCCCAGATCTCCAGGGGTGGCGCCATGCGTGGAGAGGCCTGTGGGCTTGTTCACCACAAGCCAGTTTTCGTCTTCGAAGAAGGTGTGCATAGCTCGTGGTCCTTGAAACCCATGAAGATCTGACACAGGATGAACACAAAAGCAGGGAGAGCGAGAGGATGCAAGAACCAATTCACACATGGAAGAGCCGCGTGCCCCGCATTGGCCTCACGGCCTGTATTTTTCACAAAGACCCCCTTCGCCCACTCTTTAAGGGAAAGGCTCTCTACTACTACGAAGAGATGATGATTTCTTGGATTCAAGAGCTCGGCCTTTCTCCCGTTTTGATTCCTCCGCCGGGGACAACACGGGGCAGCGAACTGGAAAAGGTTTGCGCCACACTTGATGGACTTGTGCTGCAGGGGGGTGTTGATGTTTGCCCGGAAAGCTATGGGGAAAAGCCACTGAAGCCAGAATGGAATGGAGATCTGGCGCGCGACCGCTATGAGTTGGAAATTGCGGCACTTTGTGATGCTCGAAAAGTGCCCATGCTGGGAATATGTCGTGGAGCCCAGGTTTTGGCAGTCCATGCGGGAGGCACTCTCTACCAAGACATTGAAACTCAGATTCCCGGTTCTTTGGTTCACCGCACCTGGGATCTCTATGAAGACAACAAACACGATGTGGAGTTGGTGGCCGGGTCGGCCTTTGCCAAGCTCTACCCGGGAGTGACCCGTGGACGGATCAATAGCATTCACCACCAGTCGGTAAAAGATGTTCCTCCCGGCTGTGAAGTGGGGGCCGTGTCACCAGTTGATGGGGTTGTGGAGGCGTTTATGCGTGTGGACCCCAACAAGGGCTACCTTCATGCTGTGCAATGGCATCCGGAGTTTCATCGTCCTGGTGTGGACGACGAACTCCTGCCACGCACGCCGCTTTTGGCAGGCTTTGCCCGTGCGGTGGAGCAATCAATCCTCGTACCCTAGGCTCAGCATGAGTCTGAGTTCATCGCTCACAATATAGGTGTCTGAGTAGTAGGCACGGTATTCGGCGCGACCAGCACCACAGACGATATACTCGGCGTTGGGTGTCCAGTTTTCAAGGGCTTGGAGTCCAGCGGCAATTTCTCCTTCCCAGCCTTCAGTTGAGCCAATTCCGCCATCAAAAACCTTGTCGACAAGAGAGGAATAGACTTCTTGCACGCGAGCTTTGTCGGCTGTTTCACAGTTCCTTTCTTCTGGGTCGAGATCAAAGGATTGGTTGGTCTCAAATGCAGCTAGGCTTGGACCCAGAGAAGCGATTTCTGCCAAAATTTCGAAGAACTTCACCACCTCTGGGCTGTCTGAGATCTGAACTGGGCTTTCGGGCGTTGTTTGGTCTGACACCTGAGAAAGCGACTCCGTGCCACAGGCGTTTGAAAAGGCAGCCAAGCTGAGAGTTGCCAACAAGCTGATTGTTTTTGATTCTTTGTTCATTTTTTTCTCCTCGGTTGGATCGGATGAGCTTCTTCACTCGCTTGTTCACGGTTCTAGCATCATCAATAAATCAGATAAAATCGAATTTTGTGGTATTATATATCAGTTAATTTATATAAAATGATCAGCGTAAGGGGAGCTGAGTGTGAAAACACCTGATCTTGACCTCGTTGAGGCATTCCTTGTGTTTGCCGAGGAAAGGAATGTGTCACGCACCGCACGTCGGCTAGCCCTCTCGCAACCTGCGATCACAGCAAAGTTGCAACGGTTCGAAGCACAGCTTGGTCAATCGGTCTTTGAGATGCAGGGGAAACACAAATGCTTGAATGCCCTCGGAGAGCTCTTGCGACAGGAGCTCCAGCCCCATTATTTTCAGTTGCATCGAGGGCTCGACTTTGCACAACGGAGCTGGGAAAAAGGTACCGGGCTTGAACTGACGGTTGCGGGACGCCGGGAGATCCTTGCCAAGCTTTGCATGCAATGGAGCTACGAAGGTGATGTGATATACAAGCCACTCGACTCGGCTTCGGCCACTGCTGCACTTGTGGCTGG
>JANQPW010000871.1 GCA_028285285.1 Silvanigrellales bacterium | reverse complement strand
CGTGTGAGTCAACTTCCGGTTCGTGCTCGCGCCAACGAAGACCACAATGTTGACGTGGAAATTGGCCCTTGGGGATTTGATTGGCTTTACTGGGATGTTCCCCGCCCTGACGACGCGGCCCTGGCCATTCGGCCTGGGTATTGGGACTACGATGAAACTGGTGGCCAGGTGAACCCAGCACAGTCGATTTTTGTGAACATGAAGGGTGATGGGATTGAATATGGCAGCAAAGGGGGAACTCTTCGTTTCGATACCACTCCCGATGATGGTAACGATGCCTACACAGGGCAGTGCACTGCGTCAGATGACGGCAATGACGCAAATGACATCTGTGAGATTCCCTGCAAAGCGAACGGCTTTTGCCCCTTTCAGTTCATTCCAACAGAGCACTTTAACGGCCGTGTGAAGCTGCGTTATTGGGTGCGTTCTGAGTCGAGTGATGCCTCCAATGTGGTTTTGAGTAGCCGCAAGGAAGACAACTCTGTTGCGGCCAATGGCGGCAACACCGATTACGCGCTGTATGAATTAGACTCCGAGTATGAAAATGACCCTGCGATTATGAGCTGTCTCGACACGGCCTTGGTTGATCTCGACGATTGGCGTTTTTCGGCCGAGAGCGCGATGGTGGGATCTTACAACGAGACCCTGCACCCCGTCACAGGGGCTTATGTGCAGCTGAACCCACCAAATCCTGCTCGAGTGTTGCCACCTCTGTTTGGCCGGAACACCAGTCGTGTTTATGATTTGGTGCCACTGGACCCCGACGCGGAATTGATCAGCATTTCAGAGGGAACGGTTGCCCAGAACTGTGTGATTGTTGATGGAGAACTCGAGTGCACCTATCCCTTCCCCACTAAGGAATGCGGTTCGCTCGAAACCGGGGAGGTTATCATCGATGTTCACCCCGTCCCCGACAAGCCTTTCCCAACCTTACCAGAGCGGCAGGTGGTCACCGGCCAGCCCGTGGAGCAAAATGAGATGGTGATTGGCATCAAAGCCACACCTGGCCTCGATGGTTATCAAGACGGCGATGGTGATGGGGCACAGAAGCTGCTCTTCCGCTACACATCTTCCGAAACGGATCCTGTGTTGCCTTATGGCACCATCTCCCTAGACCCGGTGCCTCCGGCATCGCCGGCGGGCCTGTCTCTGCTTCCTCGCGAAAGCGGAACGGATTTCGCGGAGATCCCCAACACAAACGGAACCGATGCGCCTGGCTGCGACCTAGCCACAAAGGAATGTCGATTCTACTTCCATCCGAAGGCTGGTCTCACAACGACCGATTTTAGCCTCAACTTCAGCGTGGTCACAGGGGTCGACGGCTGGCGCTCCGATGAATCCAACATTGGTGTGCTCAAAATCGAGATCTTCAACGAGAATCCGACAATTGTCGCTGACCTCTCCGACACCCCCTTCCGAATCAACGAAGACAGCGTGGGAGCTGTTTTGGAAGGGGCTTCGGGCACTCCGGTGTCTTTTGTGGTCGACGAAGGTGGTTCTTCCCAGGAAGACTTTCAAGTCATTGACGTGAGCTTTGAAAGTTCCAACGAATTGGTCCTGCCAAGCTCGGGAATCACTTTCAGCCAGACCGATGGAGCTGGAGTTGACTTTGGCACGTTGAGTGGGCAGGTCTTTCTAACCCCAGCCCCAGATCGTTTCAGCGCGAGCCCGATCACTGTGACCATGAAGGCCAAAGAGCAGGGGGCGGGTGGTCTTGAAACCACACTCACATTCGACGTGTATGTCGATTCAGTTGCTGATAGCCCTCGCATTGTGTCAACAGCTCCTCAGGGAAGCTACACCGTGAACGAAGACGAGGTCTTGACCATTTCGAATGTTGTGCTCGATGAGGGAGGTGGTGTTGACGAAGATGGCGAAACAGTAACCTGGAGCTTTCACTCCAGCAACGAAACGGTGCTGCCCTCTTCTCAGATTCAGTTTGAGCACACCGATGGCGCCGGCGACTTTGGAGCTCTCACCGGATCCATCACGGCAACTCCAGCCGCGCAGATGAATTCGACAACACCCATTACCGTGACGCTAACACTGTCTGATGGTAGCTCAGCAACCCCTGCTTCGACGACCTTCGACGTTACGGTTACCCCGGTGAATGACCCTCCTGTTGTGCTCGCAGGTTCTTTGTCTCCCAGCTACAAGGCTGGGGAAAATGTGCACCTCGAAATCTACGGAGTGCGCATTGATGAGGGAGGGGCTCTCACAGGTGTGGGCAACGAAGACGCTCAAGCCATCAGCGTTACATTTGATTCGTCTAACCATGCTGTTGTGCCCCCAGGGAACATAACGCTTTCTGGAAATGATGCCACAGGCGACTCGTCTGACATTTCGAGGGTGTTGCGTGTGCTTCCCATTGCAAAGTCATCCTCCATTGTCACACTCACTCTCACCATTTCAGACGGCGTGAGCCAGAGCGCAAAGAGCTTTGGAGTTACCGTGGCTGACCCGCCAACGGGAAACATCGCTTGCACACCCACAGGTGGGAATTTTGTTTTTGGCAGTGGTCAGGCTGCTCAGCTGAGCTGTTCAGGAGCGTCGCCGCCTGCATCGCAGACTCTTGTTTATTTTCTCAAAGACGACTGCAGTGGTGCTGTTAACATCAACGGTAGCACTGGTGTTGTCACGGGAACCATGCCGATGATCAACTGTGATGTGTGGGTATCGGCCAGTTCAAACGGCGTTGAGATTGCCCCGGCAGGACAACGCATTGAGCAGCTGCTGGCAGCAAACATCTCGAGCGTGTCGATGTCTTCCCCAGCGCTTGATCCCAGCTGCCGTGTGACAGCGCAGAACGATGTGAGCTTCCACAACAGCTCCTACGTGTCCTCGGTCTTGAATCCTGGTGCTGGTTTCAATTCCGCTCAAAGCAACAGCGCCACGTCCTCTGCCGTGATCACCGACTTCTCTCAGACTTCCTTTCAGTGGGATCTCTCTGTAAACGACAACGAAGGTGGCTCTGAGTCGGGGCAGGTCACGTTTTCTTTGAGCAGCAGCACGTTGAGCACCTTGGCTGTGAGAGACGCATCGGCAAGTCTTTCTGGTCAAAATGGAGAAGGTGTTCAAGCTGCTTGGACCCTGCCAAGTGATGCTTGCTCCGATGCGAGCTGCCAAAGCACCGCACCCAGTGGTCTTGCTCTCGGGGTGGAGACGTCGTGTTTCATTGATTCGAGCCAAGAGGTGAAGTGCTGGGGAGAAAATGATCAAAACCAACTGGGCTACGATTCCTCAGGTGCTTCCATGTCAAGCCCACAGAACATCACCCAGCTTGTTTCGGGAAGCGTCGATATCTCTGGAGCTGTGCAACTGGCTCTGGGTGAAAACCACTCCTGTGTGCTGCGCTCCAACGGAGACCTTTACTGTTCCGGTGCGAACGATCGCGGTCAGTTGGGCGATGGTTCGCAGACCCACCGGTCGACCCCCGTGTTGAGCCGAAGTGGCGTGGTGGCTGTGAGCTTGGGGTATTCGCACACTTGTGCTTTGGAAGCGGATGGAGAAGTGTGGTGTGCGGGAGATCACCGTGCTGGACAGCTCGGGGATGGCTCTGCCGTGACCAATGCCTTTTCTTCCACCTGGCGGAAAGCTCTTTTGAGTGGGCCAGCCGCTGCGATTGCCGCTGGATCGGGTCACACTTGCGCCCTTCTCGGCACATCGGGTTCTCGCAGTCTCGAGTGCTGGGGAGACAACTCGACTCTCCAGTTGGGTGACAGCGCTACCCTTGGATCGCACTCAGCAGCTCCTGTGGGCGTGGATCGTCTCGACGTGGTGAAGGAGCCCTTAGTTGCCAGCATTGTGGCTGGAGGGGGGCATGATGGCAGCGACTTTTTCGGTCACACCTGTGTTTTGACAACCGAAGGGGAAGGCTACTGTTGGGGAGCCGATGGTGCTGCTCAACTTGGCGCAAACCCTTCTTCTGCCGGAGGGGCAGTGAAGATTTCTGGTTTGAGCAGTTTGGTAGCCCTTGCCGTGGGTGCAGAGCACACCTGTGCTGTGAACACGAGCGGGCAGCTCTACTGCTTTGGAGACAACAATCAAGGCCAGCTTGGCTTGGGTTCAGTCACAGCTTCTCCCACGAGCATTCCCTCTCTCGTTCCCGATAGCGGAGTCGTTGTTGCTGTGTCTGCCGGAGACAAACACACTTGCCTGATGAACAATGCAGCCGAAATCAAATGCTTTGGTCGTTCCCAAGAGGGTCAAATTGGAAACTCTCAAAAGGCCACACCATTCCCTGATGTCACCAACGTGGTGGGTGGACACACGGGTTTGATGCAAGATTGTCGTGTATACTCCGTGTCAGGTCCGTAGAGACCACTCTTGAATTCAAACAATCTGTTGGTCTGAGGAGAGGTTTTGAAGGCAGCGCAAATAACGATCGTTGCTGCGTTGGCTTTTGGACTGTCCGGCTGTTTGCTCGTCGGATCAAAAAAGTCTATCACGCGGTCCGTTGAGGAGGAGCTGTTTGACGCTTCCGATCTGCAGGTTCTGCAATCGTACCAGCGCGGATTGGCTCTCGGAGCGAATGCACACGACACGGTCTTAAATTTCTCTTGTGATGGAATCGCGAACTGTGAACTGGGAAACATGCAGCAGAGCAAAATTTTGACTGAGCTCAAGTGGCTTGCCAGTCGGGATGTCTCGTTTGCTCTCCTGAGCAGTCCCAAAGATCAGGGCAGCGATGGAATTTTCACGATCAACAACGTCGTCAATTGGGACAGTTTGGGTGAACTTCCCGAAATAGACGTTATACTCGTGCTGTTTTCGACGTTTCTGCGGCAAGTTCCGGTTTCATCCTTGCGCAGCTTGAGAGTTTTGAGCTCCGAGGAGAGCCTTGACATCAAAGATGAGGCGAGCACGGGAACCTACACCATGCGGCAACGAGAGTTTCAGCCGGACCGGCTTCGAGGAGCCGGTGGGATCGGTCAGTCCTTTGACACAACCAGTCAAGGTGAAGATTTGGTCGTCAAGTTCCTGGCAAGCGATTTTTCTGGCAGCGGAGAAGTTGAGGACTACCTCAAGGCGCACCAAGCCATATTTGATCTGTGCAAAGATCACAACTGTGGCTCGTTGCTGAAAGTTGTGGACGTCGGTGTTTCAACACTTGAGTTTCGTCAGGTGCGCCGACCAACTGTTCTTCTCGAAAGAGGTGAGTCCAACCTCCAGCAGTTTTTTGACCGGCGCTGGAAGAATATGAAGCTGGAGGAGCAGCTGTTTTTTTTACGGCGTCTTCTAGAGGGAGCGAAATCAGCTTTCCAACTGCTTCGGGAAAACAAGCTCTGTCATATGGACGCTGATTTGACAAACTTCATTGTGGTGAACGGCCAGGCAAAGCTGGGCGATTTCGACACCGTTTCGAGTTTGGATGGTCAGGCCTTTGGCCTCAAATCGAAATCGATAGGGAGGGGGTATCTCTCTCCGCCTGAGTTGGGATCCTCCGAGTTCATGTGTCGTCCTGGCTATGACGAGTTTTACTTTGCCAAGTCATTGGTTGCGAAGGCCTTTGACCTCAGCTTTTCCATTCGGCGGAGTGGAGTGGCGTTGAACGACGCAACGGCAAGGGTTGAGCACTACAGAGAGTCAACCTTTCCCAAAGTCACTCAAGCCCTTGACGAGTTTGAAGAGAAACACAGCTTGGAAAGTCGAGTCGATTGGAAGGAGGTGAAAGCGAGCCTCACCAAAATGTTGGGCCCACAGGCAACGGAAAGGTACTGAAAAGGGAGGAAACACCTCCTCAGTTGGCCACAACGTCGTTGAGAAGCCCCAGTTTGAGTTCCACCGTGGATTCAGGTGCTTCAATGAGCTTTGGAATGATGTTCGTGGAGATGGGCTCTTCGGCCTGGAACCAGCCATCTCCGTTGATGTCGGCAAAGGCAAAAACGATGTGGTATCCGGGGTGAACCGGAGTTGGTACCTTCACGCTGATGGGTTCGGAGGTTGACAAAGAGACTCCTGCAGTTTCTCCGCTGGCTGTGAAGCGAGCCGATTTCAGGTAGTCAAAATTCACAAGACCTCTGGCCAGATCAGCTGCATTTGTCGCCGTGTTTCCCTCGGAGGGTTTCACGAGGCTCACAATCACACGCACTTCTTTTTGAGCCGCCACCCGAGCCGCAGCACGACTGGCTGTGACAGAGAAGCTGGCCTTGGCGCAGTTTTCTGTGCAGAAGTTGCTGTTTTGGTCAACGGCCACGCTGGTCACTGGATGGGCGCGGTCCAGAGGGTAGTTCCACTTCACAAGAAGCTCTCTTGAGGGGTTCAGTTCTTCTGGGGGTGTGTTTCTATCAATATCGGTCAAGGGTTTGGGCACGGTCACAGAGCGATGGTACATGCGGGGCACTCCGTCGACCACACGAGAGTTCACAAAGGCGGTGCCCTTTTCTCCAGGGTTGGAGTAGTTGTAGTCTACAACATAGTCTTCCACTCCTCCTTCGCCAAAGGTGGTGGCTAGGGAGTCCAAGGTTGCCAGCCAATGAAAAGTTCCCTGGAAAGAGCCCGGTGCTGAAAGTAGCGGTTCTTTTCGCAGTTGGCCATCTCTGTGATTTTCAAAAACGTTGACCTCAGCGAGCTTATTGGCCTCAGCCACTCGAATTTTTACGTCGTACCAGCGGTGAGCTGAGTTCTGCACCAGGTTGAGGAAAGCGCCGCGGAGCGGGTCGAAGCTGGGGCTGTCGGGATCGCCGTCGGCGAGAATGTCCCAGAACCCAGAAAGAAACGGGTAGATCGTGTCCACAAGAGGGATGTCGAAAGTCACGCGGTCGGTGGCTTGAAAACTCTCCTTGGGTTCGAGAAAGTCGGCGTTTTCAAGAGAGGCTTCATAGGTGCGAGCTTTCACTTCCAGCCAAAGCTTTTTGCCGTCGAAGTGCACGCGGAGTTCGAGGCGACCTCCTCGTGAAGACTTCGCTTTGTAGCCGATGCTCCAAGGAAGGGAGGGGTGGGAGATGGGTGAGCCAGGCACTCGGGAAGCTATGTTTTTGAACAGGTTCTTGTTGTTGAGGGTTTTGAGGGCTGAACTCACAGCACGCGCAAAGAGTAGCGAATGGAATTCACCTGATGGAACCAAGGCAAGGCGAAGCGGTTTGTCTCCAAGCTGTGTTGGGTTCACCGCGCCAATTCCCAGGCGCAGAATGCGTTGATCTTGGGCGGGCTGGGGAAACGAGGTCAGTGTGATGCGCGGAGCCACCTTCACGACTTCAGCAGCGCTGGTGGGGTTGGTGTCGTGTAACGAAAAGAGGCCTTCGTAAGAGCGCTCCCACTCCCCCTTTGTGAGAGACTTCCGAAAAGGAACATCCACATATTCGCGCGCAGTTTTGACTTCACGAAGAGGGGTGTCTTGTTGGAGTTGAGACTGCTGGCGATTTTGGCATGCGGTGGGAAAGAGCGAGCCAAGAAAGCACATAGCGAGCAACAATGGCCGGCAATACATTTCCTTGGGTTGCCCAGGCGGAGTGAAAAAATTGAGCACGTGACCTCCTGAGGTGCGTCAAAACACCCAATATCTGTGAAAGTGTTCCCTTAAAAATACATTTTTAAGTAGTAGATGAGCGCCTTCTTTTCTTCATCTGAGAGTGAAGAAAAGGTGCCATGTTGTGTGAGATCGGGGCTTTGTTGAGACGGAGTCGGCGTGAACTTGTCAAAAACGGCCTCCAAGGAAGTGGCCCGGCCATCGTGAAGAAAGAGTTGCCGCAGCACAAGCCCGCGAAGAGGAGTTGTGCGCACAGATGCGCCGCGCTTCAACAGAGCATTCTTGTGCTCCGTGGAGTTTGCATTTGGGTTGGGAAGCAGGTCGATGGGGTGCACGCTCCAATCGGTTCCCTGCCTTCCTCCGCTGTGACAAGTGCCGCACTCAGCCTTCTCAAAGGCTGCCTCGCCAGCTTCAAAAAGCTCGACGTCACTCTTCTGTCGAGCCTTCATGTCTTCAAAGTTGGCCAATGGCGGTGTGCGCGTGGCCACGTAGTGCTCTATGGCTGCTGTGTCGACTCCTACGGCTGAACCTCCCATCAGGTGGCGAATGGTGTTGGAGATGAGGTCTAGTCGGACAGTGTCGTTTGTGGGTTGACCCAGCCCGAGGGCATCTCCATCGAAGTGATAAAGAGATTGGGCAACCGGTTTGAGGCCCCAAAGAGGTGGGGTCTTTCGCAATTTAATGGGAATCTCTTTGACATTAATGGACCAGTTGAGCCCATCGTCTGAGCCGTTGGGGTGACAGCTGTCGCAAGCCACATTGAAAGCCTGGCTCATCACGTTGTCAATAGATGTGAGTGTGAGCTTTCGCCCTGTGTTCATGAGCCGCTGCGCATTTTTTTGGGAGCGCTGCAGCTCAAACTCCCGCAAAGAGCTCGGCTGGGACTTGTCTTGTGACCAGGTAACAACCGACACCACAGTTCCAGCCGCGCTGTTCACAATGGTTCTGCCGGTTGACACATCGGAAACAAAGCCTGTTGCGCCCACGTTCACGCGGATTTGATCGGACACCCCACCATTGGCATCAAAAGCCACAAGCTGGCTTGAGTTGGTGAAAAGAGCAAGTGTTCGTTTTGAATTGGAATCGTGGTGGAGGTCCACACAGCCCAGTGGTCGGGTGCCATCAACTTGACCGAATCGAGGTGCGCCCGGCCCGTTGAAGAGTGTTTGGAAGAAGGGATTGTCTTCATCAACACTGGCGTAACCAAACTGAAGGGTATCGCTTGCCTTGAGGCTGTGTTTGTTTCGAACCTGCTGGTAGCCCATAAGGGCACCTTCTTCGCGCGCTGCAACGCAAAACACATTGCCAACGGAGGTCTCCTTCGATTCTCGGGGCTGCTGTAGGTTGCGTTGCGTCACGAGCGCCCACTTTCCTGTTTCGGCGTTCCATTTGAGGCTGAGGATTCCTGAGGGGCTTGCCACAAGTGTGGAAGCCCCGTCGTAACTTCCGCGAAAGATCTGAACGGATCCAGAGGGAAGTGGGTACTTCCCCTCGCTGCGTTCAACGATGCTCTTGCCGTTCCACTCAAAGGTGCGAAGAGTGCGATCACTGCGGCAGTGTGCAATGAGTGAGCCACGAACAAAGTGAATTCTGCCGAGTGATCGGCAGAAAACATCGGTTGTGGTTACGGAGAGTCCAGTGTCATCTGCCGCGGAAGTTGCTGTGAGTGTTGCGATCTGTGCTTGCTGAGGGAGTGAAACAAAGAGCACCCCCGGACCAAATGCAAGTGCTGCGGGCTCTCCTGGAAGCTCAAACCTCTCCCCTGTTTCATTTTTAAGGTCGGCAATATGGAGATGCTTGTCGTCTTCCACGATGAGCAGCGCCGATTCTCGCGAGGCTGCCAGACCAATTTGCCCGCTTTGAGAAAGGGTGGTGAACTCATTGAGGCGGCTCACAATTTGCGCGAGCTTTGCCGAGCCTTGATTCTGTTTTTGCAGTGAGTCTGTTCGGCTGGCGATGCAAGAGGAGACATTGAAGAAGGAGAATAAAGCCGCGCCACTGATCAACACATGTAACAAATTTTGAGAACCATTCAAAATGAGGTCTCCTCCAGTTGGAGTCACAAAGATTTTCCGCGCTGAATTCACAAGATTTTATCACAGTTGTTTAAAAACGAAACTGCGGCTCTCTCTTAGAAGCCTGCGGTGTGAAGAAAGCGTCCTATGTGAATGGACTTCCACTGTGGTGTTTGAATTTCAAAGTGCTGATTCTTGTTTTCAAGTCGCAACAGCTCCGAGTAGAGCACGGAACATTGGTCGTAGTTTTTGAGAGATAAGGCCTTTCTGCATTCAGGCTCTCGGCGAGAGGGTTCGTTCCAAGATGCCAACAGAGGATCGTCTGTTGGGAGTTCCTGCCCGGTCTGCAGCTGTCCATTTTTCACCTCAATCAGGAGATGAGGAGCCAAGGTGATTGTGGCGTTGAGCATGCGATTGAGCTTACGAGCTCGGATGGCTTGGCTCAGGAGGGAGCGCAGCGCCGACAACACAAAGGCACGGCACAGCGCTGGGTTGTCTGAGTCTTCCACATCAAGGACTGTTTCCTCGGTCAGCGATTCTTCAGGCTCTCCCTCTTCATCGTCGTCGGGGTTCATTTCTTGCGGCTGTTCCTTTTCCAACGCTCTCTCGCGAAGCCGAGACAACAAAAGTTTCCTGGCTTGTCCCACGAGCGCACGAAGCGTGTGGTTTTGGAACTCTGTTTCAGAAAATCCCCACTCTTCGAGGAGATCTGCTCGGGTTTGCTTGAGGCATTCTTCTGAAAAACGAAGTTCGGTTTTCTCCAAAGGTGTGTGAATTCTGTGAGTCAGGAAACAAGCCGTGAGCAACGAGCAGGCTTCCTGCAAGGAGCGAAGGCTCGAAAAGGGACCGAAAGTTTCGCAGAATGGCGTTTGAGCCGCCTCAATTTCGTCTTGCACTTCCCAGGTCTGCAATTTGGTGTCGAGATGAAGGAACCCCACTTCGCGATCTGACTGTCGGAGCGCGCGGTTGTAGGGAGGGTCGAGCTTTTTGATCAAGGCCACCTCCACAAGGGCAGCTTCGAGAGGGTGGCGTGTGGTCATCACGCTCACATTGTGTGCTTGGGAGAGCATTTCATGCAATCGTGAGCCTTTGGTTTTTCGGCCTCTAAAGTAGCTATTGACCCTTGTTTTGAGACAGGTTGCTTTTCCAATGTAGAGAGTTTGATTGTTGGGCCCACTGAAGCGATACACTCCGGGCAATTTGGGAAGAGACAGGCGAGTGTCGCGACGAACCAGACTGGAGAAACCGGTGTGGGGTGGTGGGGAGGCTGCCGCCTTGGTTTTGAGAAAGTGGTCGAGCTTTTCCAAACTGTGCACTTCTCTCTCATTCAGTTCTTTCAGAATGGCTTTCACCACATGAAGGCTTGCGGTGATGTGATGAGATCCTCGTTTCATTTCTCCCACAAAATGTCCGAGACGGCCCGACACAGCGCGCAGGCTTTTGGAAGGCAGTTCCGGGAAGACACGTCGAGAGATTTTGTGTGTGCAGACAATCGGAAAGGGCAGGGGCTCAGAGCCGCAAAGCTGTGGAAGAAATGCTTTCTCAAATGTGGCGTAGTGGATCAGGCAAGGAAGCTCACGCCCTTTGAGATCTTCCAAAATGTGCTTCCAGACGTCTGGGGCTTGAACCCCTTCCTGCAGTTCGTCGGGAGTGATCCCGCAGATGCGTTGGGTGCGGCGGAGTTTACGGGAGTCTTCGAGAATCTCGAGAGGAGGCTGAACGATTGCCGAGCGCGTCCAGCCATCCCAATTCTGAGACGGTGTGTCGTTGAGATCTTCTGGACGGAGGGGGCGTGTCCAGGCCACTTCAATGACAGCGTCCGTTGACGAAGAGGTGCCGGTGGTTTGCAGATCAAGAAGCCAAAAACCGTTTGTGAACAGACTCATGCCGCCTCGCTCCTGTGAGAGAGCTTCTGTAAAGGGTGTCTCAGAAAGTTTTTCAAACGAGGGCTCCGCTGTGGCTTGGCTCTTGCTTTTCGCTCCAGAGAGACTTATAGCCGAGGAGTCTTCGATGGCCCAAATATTCTTTTTTGGTAAGGGAATGGGTTGTGGTGGCCTCGCACCTTTGGGCGAGAATCAGAAAGGGGGTGATCCGTTGTGCCAATTGTCAAAGTGAAAGAGGGTGAACCCTTCGACAGCGCTATGCGTCGCTTTAAAAAGCAGTGTGAAAAAGCTGGAGTGCTTTCTGAAGTTCGTAAGCGCGAACACTATGAGAAGCCTTCAGTGAAGCTGAAACGCAAGAAGATGGCCGCACGCAAACGCGCCCTGAAAAAGCTCAAGAAATTGGGCGGTTAAAAGCCATGTGTTTTTGCTCCTCTTCAAAAGGGGGGAGCCCAGCACGAAAACCCAGCCTCAGACGGCTTGCAAACTCTGTCTGGCGGTTGGGTTTTTTTGTTGAGTTTGGCAGGCGACGGGTCATTGCCATGTGTGCTGAGGCGGTTATCTTTTCTGAGTGCGGTCAGCTGAGCGCTTCAGTGACCAGAGGCTGAGACAAACTATGGCGAACTTTTCTCGAACACCGGCGCACAGCACAACAGGAAAGAAAAGGCGTGGGAAAATCACCCGTGATTCTCTCAACCGCCTGCTCTCTGCCATTGATCTGACCACTCACATTGGTCAAACAGTGGAGCTCAAACGGTCGGGCAGCCGACACAGCGGTCTCTGCCCTTTTCATCAAGAAAACACCCCGAGCTTCTTCGTGTTTGAAGAAAACTACAAATGTTTTGGCTGCGGTGTTTATGGCAATGCCATTGACTTTGAAATGGAAAAAACAGGCGCGCCGTTCCCTGAAGTGGTTCAAGGTCTGGCTGAACGCTACAATGTGGAGCTCAGCTACGAGAATGGCGAAGCGGCTGAACCCGATGAAGGGCTGGCACATCGTCGCCGACTTTCCAAGGTTCTGAAAGAGGTTTCGGCGTTTTACAGCCGCTGCCTGAAGCACGAACGCTTGGGGGAACGGGCCCGACGCTATCTTATTGAAGAGAGAGGGTTTCTTGCGGAAACTCTCGATTCTCACGAGCTCGGCTATGCGTTGAGCCAAGACAGCCTCCTTGCCTTTGCAAAAAAGCATGAGATTGCTCCAGCGCTTTTTCAGGAGCTTTCTTTGGTGAAAGAGAGCTCTCGTTGGCCCGGCCGGACCTACGATTTTTTCCGAGATCGCCTCATGGTGCCCATACACGACGAGAGAGGTGATGTGATTGCCTTTGGCGCCCGAGCTCTTCCGGAGAGAGAAGGCTCCCACGAGGCAGCTTCTCAAAGAAAAGCGCCAAAATATCTCAACTCGAGTGAGTCTGTTCTCTTCGAAAAGTCTCGAGTTCTTTTTAACCTTCACCGCGCCCGTGCTGCCTTGAGGCGCACCAACGAAGCTGTCGTGGTTGAGGGTTACCTCGATGCCATTGCCCTCAATCAGGCAGGTGTGGACAATGTTGTTGCTGTTTTGGGAACGGCACTCACACCAGAACACGTGAAAGTGCTGTCTCGCTATGTTGACCGAGTGGTTCTCTGTTTTGATGCAGATGCCGCGGGGCAGCAGGCTTTGAAGCGCAGCTTTCAAATGGCTTGGCCTTTGAACCTGGTTCAATTGGCCGCGTTTTCCGTTGAAGGGGCAAAAGACCCTGATGAACTTCTTCGAAAACAAGGTGTTGAGTCTTTTCTTCGGCAAAAACAGCAGGCCATGCCACTGGTGAGAGCGGTCGCACAGCGGGTGATTCAAGGCTGTGCTTACCGGGAGGAAAGAGTGCGGCGGATCGTTGGCGAGGTTATGCCTGTGGTGCAGAAAAACCCTGGGCGTGCGGAGACCCAAACAGCTTTGGAGGACCTGGTTGAGCTTCTCAAGTTGCCTTCGGTTGAGCAGTTGATCCAAAGGGCTCAGCCCTCGCGCCGTTCGAAAGAGCGAGAGACTCAGCAGGCTTCACTTCCCCCCGAAAAAGCAAAGAGTGGGTTATCTTCCCTGGCATTTTCTGAGGAAGACTGGAAAGTCTCTGGCCCTCTCGAACTGCGGTTTTTGCTGTCTTTGATGCACACACCCGTTCCCAGCTGGCCGCGACGCCTGCAGGCAACTTGCCGGGAAGATGGGTTGAGCGGTGCCGTCGCGGGAGAATATGGGCAGCGAGACATTTCGATTTGTTCAAAGGCCCTGAAACAGATGCTCAGTGCTGCCGGCAGAGATGTCGTGGATGCCTTGGCCAGTGCCCAGTGGGGTGCTGAAGCCGCTGTATTGGGAAGTGGTCGAGGCCTTGGGCGCTCCCCTCTTCGCGAGGCGCTCCAGGCCTTTGCCGAAAAGGATGTGGTGGCTTTGGAAAGTCTGGGTCTTCCGGGAAACATTTTGCGGGCAAATTCGGCCCCAAGTGCTAGATTTATGGCGGAAAAAGGTGTGTTCCATATTGACAACCTTTCTTTTTTGCGGTTTTGGTTGAAGGATGCGCTCGAAGCCCGGAAATGCGAAGCCTCAACTGGTCAAACGATCAAGCTTCTGATAGATTTAGAAATCGCGTTTTTGGACAATGAGCTGGCACGATGGACTGCGGTTGAAAAGGCACCTCACGTTGACACAACAACCATAAGTGGCCACGGGAATGAGAGAACCCGTCGCATTATGGACGAGAGGGTGCGCCGATTCCGGTGCTTGCAGCAGGAAAATGGGGATCAAAATCAATCAGAGGATCTTTTGGAGTGAGGGCATTCTGAAGGTCTTGTCCCTGTGTTT
>JANQPW010000850.1 GCA_028285285.1 Silvanigrellales bacterium | reverse complement strand
AGGGAGGTACCTCGCCCTGGTTCAACACGGCCGCCAATTCCGGAATGTTCTCCAGCCCCAAAGAAGAGAGTTGAGGGCGTCGGCCGATGGCCACAAGTGCTTTTTCAACTCTGTAACTTCGCTGAGAGGTTTCAATCAAAAGCTGCCCATTTTGCAAAGCCATTGATGTCACGCCCGTTGTGTCCACCGAAAACTCTTTTTGGAAGGCTTCGAGAGCGTAGCTTTGAAGAGTGGGTTCCGTGAGTCCCCCCACAGCAGAACCCTTTGAGATGACTTGAACTTGCACCCCAAGACGAGCCAGCGCCTGGCCCAGCTCCGAGCCAATAACGCCAAAACCAATCACAGCTACCGAGCGAGGGAGATCCTCCCACTCAAAAAAATCATCGGAAGTGCTCAAATGAGAACCGCAGTCACTCCAGGCCGAGGGAACAATTGGCTTGCTACCTGTGGCAATCACAATGCGTTTTGCGTGATAGTCGGTGCCACCTGCTCTCAGGCTGTTGGGGCCAGTGATTTGCGCATGATGGGGCACAAGATGGGAGCTTTGCCAGTCTTCAAAACTTCCCAACACGGCTCTCACAAAACGGTCCCGCAGTGACCTCACATGCGCCATGACCTTTTTTCCATCAATGCTGATGTTTTCAGCCCCCGTCACTCCGCGGGTGCTCAGCTTCGTGCTGGTGTGAACATCGTTGGCTGCCTGGATGAGTGCCTTAGAGGGCATGCAACCCACGCGGGCGCAGGTCGTGCCCAACTCTCCACCATCAAAAATACGGTAGCTCTGAGTGACTTTCTCCACTTCAGAACGAGCGGAGAGCCCGGCACTGCCCGCCCCCAATATGGCCACATCAAGCTCTATGGTTCCCACGCTTCTCCCTTTCGCTAAAAGTGACTTCACAACCCAAAGTGCTTTTTGAGTCCGCTCAAGCCTTTGATGTGGAGGCCATCCATATAGATCTGTGGGGCTGTAGACTCCCCTGTCACCGCCCGCAATGTGGCATAGCTCACAGGGCCACTGAGCTCTATTTCTTCAAATCGGAACCCCTTCTCCTGCAGCAGCTCCTTGGCCTCCTTGCAAAAGGGGCAGCCCGGTTTGGAGAAAATGGTCACCTCAGCCGGCTTTTTTGCGTTGGGAGCAATGTGATTCAGCATGGTTTCGGCATCGGAGACCTCAAAAGGGTCACCGTCTTTCTGAGGCTCAATAAACATCTTCTCAATTTTTCCATCGTTCACGAGCATGGAGTAGCGCCAGGATCGTTTCCCAAAGCCAATGTTGGACTTGTCTACCAAAAGACCCATCTTTTCACTAAACTCTCCATTTCCGTCGGCAAGGAGTTTCACATTCTTTGCGCGTTGGTTTTGACCCCAGGCCTCCATCACAAAAGCGTCGTTCACAGAAATGCACACGATGTCATCGACCCCATGTTTGCGAAACACATCGTGCAGTTCCTCGTAGCGGGGAAGGTGGGTCGAAGAGCAGGTTGGCGTGAAAGCTCCGGGGAGAGAGAAAGCGATCACCTTTTTTCCATCAAAAACCTTCTTGGAAGACAGCGGGTGAAGGCCTTGGTCATCTTTCACCGTGAAGTTCGCTTCTGGGATCTGTTGACCCTCCTTGTTTTCAAGCATTTCTTCTTTCCTTTCGCTTTCAGGTGTTACGTATGTGCCTCTTTTTGCTTCTTTTTTTGAGGTTTGAGATTCTGTGAATCGCCAGGGGATGTCAAGATCCAAACAGCAGGGATCACATTTCCCTGAACCTTTTGCCCTCAAGCACCGAAAACACTCTGGCTTGAGAGGGAAACGCCGCAAAGGCAGCGAGGGGAGTCTATGGCGGAAGGAAAAAGGACTGTCTTAGTCGTTGACGACGACGACGATTTCCGTGAATTGCTGGTCACAATTTGCAAAGACAATGGTGCAGATGCCGTTGGCGTCACAGACGGTGAAGAGCTCCTGAAGCTGATGGATGCACGAAAGCATTTCGACATCATTCTGCTCGACATCATGATGAAAAAAATGAACGGCTTGGAGGCCCTGAAAAAGCTCAGAAGCCTCAATCATATTGGTGCTTACACACCTGTGCATATGATCACGGGCTATGGCGACCAGAGGCTCATTGCTATGGCCGGAAAGTTTGGTGTTTCTGGATTCACTATCAAACCTCTCCAGGAAGAAGTGTTGTGGAGTTCGCTCGAACGAGAAATGCTCCCTCACATCACAGCAGATCAGGTTCGGGAGTGCGCTCGCAGCCTCCACATCCAAGACCCTAAAGTCTACGAAGAGCTCCGTGACCCGGGCATCAACTTTCAAGACTATCGCTGCTTCCCCTCCCAACTCGACAATCGCACTGTTGCGATCTTGCTTCGAAACCCTCTCATGGTGCGTCAGGTTGCCGAGCTCTCCGATGCCCAACTTGTCGAGACCGTGCGTGTCTATAGCTACACCAAGGCGCACACCCAGCTGGTGTGGCCCCAACTCCGCACTTTTGCCCATCAGCCAACCAAAGAGAAAGCCCAGAAATCTTTAAAACCTGAGGCTGAAACCAAAAAACAGACCGCTCGGCCACAGCTCCGCCGAACACGGCGGGCCTCACTTCCCAGTCGCGGAAACTCTCCCAAAAGAAGCGCGTGAGCACGCGAGAATCTCCTGCCTCGGTTTTTTTTCACATCAGCCTCTTCAGGTGCTTGCATTCGGTAAATTGCTTAAGTAACCTGATATCAAGGTTAAAACTACGAGGAATAATGAAATGGCAGTGAAGAAAAAGACAGCAGCGAAAAAAACGACCGCAAAGAAAAGCACTTCAAAGAAGAAGGCTCCAACGGAGATGCTTCTTGTGGGCAGCAAGACAAAGGAAGTTTTGAAGTCGCATGATCTCAATGTTGCTGGTGATGCCCTCGATGGTCTGAATGGC
>JANQPW010000847.1 GCA_028285285.1 Silvanigrellales bacterium | reverse complement strand
GCCTGAGAGGCTGTGTCAACGCTTTCGCCGAACACAGCGATCACTTCGGAAAATGATGGATCAACGCAATGTCCGGCCGTCAAAACGGCATTGTTTGCGATCAGCACACCCGAGCAAAAGCTCTCCCCCAACGCTTGATAGTCAGGTGTGGTCAACGCAACAGTGTATGAAATATCCAACGGCGGCACAGCTCCCGGTTGCTGCACAATCATTTTCTGCCGTGAGAGCTCACCTGAGTTTCCTGTTCTGTGGGCACAAGACCCGGCAAACACCAATAGAGTGAAAAAAAACACCACCCTTAAAATCAAACGATAAAACTTCAATTTTTTGTCACTTTCCAAAGTTTCGTTAAGAAATGTGAGTTCCAAGCCGATACCTCCCCGGATCGTTTTCCTAATGGAGTATATTCCATGAGCGTCATTTCTTGCCACACACCCCGACAACTCTTTTCTTCGGGCGCGCTACCAATGCTCGGGCTTGTCTCTTTGACCACCGGTTGCCTCCAGGCCACCAACGCCAATATCAACTGCGGGAGTTCGAGCCAGTCGCTCCTGCCCTCATCAGAGGTTGAGGTGAAGGGCGGACCAAAAACGGTGGGAATCAACTCTTACACAATGGCTGAAGAAAACGCGAAAAAGCTCGGGCTGCGCTCGGGGTTGGGCGGTTACTTTGCCTATTCCCAAAAAGACTTTGAAGCCAAACTTGTGGGCCCTCTGAAAAACTTTCACGACAAAATTGCACAATGCGCTGTGCGTTTTATGGACGCTGGCATGGGTTACCAGAGCGATGAAAACAGCAAAAACTCTGCAGGAAACAGAAAGCTTTTGGTGTGGAGTAGCCGCAACTGCATCAACTACGAACAGATCACCAGCAACGAATGGGAGGGAAGCAAGGCCTACCTGAAAATTGGGACGGCAGCCATCCCCTATTTTGCGAACGTGCCGCGCTTTCTATGGCCGCAAAACATGATCAAAACAGTGTTCCAATCTAGCGTGAGGTACCAAGAAGCGGCTCGAGAAAACTTTTCACCCCATGGCTTCGCAAGCCCCCACAACATGGATCGTTTCATCGTGGAGGTGGGGGAACCAGCAACAGATGATCGTGGGCCCGTTCAACTTTCTCACTTTGCCAAAATCCTCCGTAGCCAAAAGAAGGAACTGGATCTGGAACTGGCAGCCATCGCGGAACAAAAAGAACAAGCCCAACTGCTGATGGATTGGATCTTTCTCATGGAGAAGCAAAACATTCTCAGAGCAGTAGCCGCCATGAAACCCCACAGCTTTAAGTGCACCCAGCAAAACGCCATTGAGAAGGTTTGCCAAGATGTCAAAGCCGACCTCAGGGAAGAACACAACGCTGTGATGGAGAACTTTAGGGTTCTGTGGACACAAAACATCTCCTCGGAACACTTCGAATTTGACTCATTCTGGAAAGAGGCCTGGGAAGAAACAGAAACTCTGATCGAGTCTGTCCGACAGACTCAAAACAAAAAATTTGCAAACATTTCCCGCACGGTTGAATCGGCCTTCAACAATTCCGGCGAAAGCCCTTCCGAAACACTCGACTTTCTCGGCGAAAATGAGATCGAAAACCTGTTGTTTTTTAAGTCTCACTCAGAAACCGTGAACGACGTCAACGAAGGTCCTAGCGGGGGTGTGCTCAAATACACCGCTTGGCCTCTTTCCATTTTCTTTGCTCATCAGGCCACAGCTGCCAAGCACACCCAGGACCGCAAGCAAGGAAACAGCTCTTCAGCTCTGTCTTCAACACTCCGTGCGCAGCACGCTGCTTGGTTTGAAGAAGCTGAAGATACCGGTGCTGGTGAACTCACTGCCTTACTGTTCCAAAAACCTGTGGTCCTCAACTGGCGCGACGAAGGCTCTGTGGTGAGCCTCATGGGCCTCTACCCCTTTGCTGTGCTCAGCATGCCGCAAGTCTCCCTAGGTCAGGCCCACGGAGACAAAGGCACTCCACCTGAGAACACAGAGTCAACTCGGGACGCATCCCTCCAAGCAAACGGCTGCAACTAGAAGCTGCTTCTAATCTGCCGCCCTCTTTCGCAAAAGTGACAGCTCGCTCAGCTGCTCATCTGAAACCTCGGAAGGCGCACCCATCATCAGGTCCTGCGCCTTCTGATTTAGAGGGAACATGATCACTTCACGGATGTTGGGCTCGTCGAGAAGCAACATCACAATGCGATCGATACCAGGGGCTATGCCTCCGTGAGGGGGAGCACCAAAGCGAAAGGCATTCCAAAGGGCTGGAAACTTGCTTTCCACCACCGACTCATCATAACCCGCAAGAGCAAAGGCTTTCTTCATAATGTCTTGTCTGTGGTTTCGAATGGCACCACTGCTCAACTCAACACCGTTGCACACAAGATCATACTGGTAGGCTAAAACCTCAAGCGGTTCCTGCTTGGAAAGCGCCTCCATTCCGCCCTGAGGCATAGAAAAGGGGTTGTGGCTGAAGTCAATTTTGTCTTCGTCTTCATTCCATTCATACAGAGGATAGTCGACGATCCAGCAAAAGGCCCATTCCTTTTCGTGCCCAAGCCCCAACAGCTCTGCAATTTTGCTCCGAACTTTTCCACCTGCTTTCAAGGTTGTGTACTTATGATCGTCTTTTCCAGTCACAAAAACGACCGCATCACCTTCTTGAAGACTCAGACGACTCGTCAAATCGCCTCGCTCTTTTTCTGAAAGAAACTTCGCAACCGAACCCTTCCACTCGCCTTCTTTCAGCGAGGCATAGGGCAGTCCGCCAAGCCCAGCAGCCTTTGCTGCTGCATCGAGCTGGTCAAAAAACTTACGGCTTTGAGCAGCCCCTCCGGGAACTTTGATGCATCGAATGAGTCCACCTTCGCTCAAGGTGCCTTGAAAAACCTTAAAAGTTGACTGGGCAAGGGCTTCTTCTGCGGAGCACATTTCCAAAGAGTAACGGAGGTCAGGTTTATCAGATCCGAATCGGAGCATGGCATCGCGGTAGGCAATACGAGGAAACACATCATTTTGAAAGGATCGATCAGAAAAGGTTCGAAAAACGTCGGCTATCACATCCTCCACGGTGCTCAAAACCTCGTCTTGGGTCACAAAAGACATTTCAACGTCAAGTTGATAGAAATCGCCTGGACTTCGATCGGCCCGCGGATCTTCGTCGCGAAAACAGGGTGCAATTTGAAAATAACGATCAAATCCAGAACACATGATGATCTGCTTAAACTGCTGAGGAGCCTGAGGCAGAGCGTAACAATGCCCTGGGTTCAGGCGTGAAGGAACCAAAAAATCCCTCGCCCCTTCCGGAGAACTGCTTGTGAGAATCGGTGTTTGAAACTCCCGAAAACCCTTGGACACCATCGTTTTGCGAATGTGAGCGATCACATCGCTCCGGAAAGCAATGTTGCGCTGCATACGCTCGGTGCGCAAGTCCAGAAACCGGTACTTCAGGCGAGCCTCTTCCCCTTCAGACTTTGGGTTGTCTGTCACCGGAAAGGGCAAGATTTCCGACTCAGACTCCACGTGGAAGGTGTCGGCAACAACCTCAACGGCACCGGTGACATGGTTCTTGTTGGCTCCTCCTTCTCGGAGCTGGACTTTTCCACCAATGGCCACAACGCTTTCGGGTCTCAATTCTTTGACCTGAGCTTGAAAGCTCCGCTGAGAAGGAACAACAACCTGTGTGATTCCATGGTGATCTCGCAAATCGAGAAAGGTCAGCTGGCCAAAGTCACGCACTCGGCCCACCCAACCCATGAGCCGAACAGCCTGCCCAGCATCTGATTCACGGAGAGCGCCGCAAGTGTGCGTGCGCAAAGCTTCTTGTTGATAAGACATTTCTTTTCCTGCTCCAGACGGGGTGAAGGACATGTGGTGCCATGGTGGCCACAAACCCATGGCAAAGGCACCAAAAAGCCGGTCTTAGCACAGGGCAGGAAGGGAAAGAAGTCTGCTTAAGCCGCGTTGCGAAAAAGTGCCATCAAACGCCGCAATGGACCCTGAGAGAGGGGCTCTGCCAAACCCTCCCGGCTCTCGAGTGTTGCGGTTGAGTGAAGGCAATTGCCATGAACACTCCACGCGTGGGGGTCATTCCGAACAGTGCGTTCCGACTGATTCACCTCCCAGTCTCGGACTCCCTCAATATGAGCCCAAGAATCCACCGAGTCTCTGCCAAAGCCGCGAAGAAGCTCTGAACCAGCGCTATAAGGATCTCTTGAATTCATCATGCTAACTTCCATCTTAAAGGGTGATTTGGGGGTTCGGGAAAAAACTTTTCTTCAATTGGCGAGCCCGCTTCGCCAAACCGAACTGAGAGTCATCTTCGGCCGAACTCTTTCGAAAAAAAATGGACAGCTCCTTGATCTTCCATCAAACTGTACTTGTGACGGAAACTTAACTGTACTGGAAAAATGAAAAATTCTTTTATTTTCATTTGATTGGAGTGTTCCATGGCTTTCAGTTTTCGCCTCAAGATTGACAGACGGTCACGGCAAACCATAACTCGGCAAATTGTGCAGCACGTTGAGAACGCTATTCGTGGAGGTGAAATTCCTTTCGGAACTCGGCTCCCCAGCATTCGCGATCTTGCCGAAGATCTGGGTGTTTCCCGTTCGTCAACCGTTCATGCCTACGATTTGCTCACCGACGCCGGATTGATACAGCCACGGCCTGGCTCCGGCTTCTTTGTGTCACACCGGCAACTTCAGGCCAGTTCAGGAATCGGAGAGTGGTCCCACAGACCTCCCCCCAATCGCGGAGCCTCCCGAACCCTGGGTGTACCCCTCGGCGCAGAAGGCCTCCCCCTCACTCTCAGCCCTTTTGAAGAAATCCGGTCGTGCATGCGCCAGGCTCTTCACGACGCCGCCGCTTCTCCCCCGGCCGCAAACGCTCCCGGTGTTCCTGAGGCTTTGCAGGAGCACCTCGCTGAAGAGGCAAACCAAAGGGGAATCCCTGCCCAAGCCCAAAACAACATCCTCGTCGCGTCTCACATCACACAAGCTCTCAGTAGTGTTCTCGACGCTCTCACCCAACACGGTGACCACATTGCCATCGAAGACCCCTGCTCCGTGTGGGTTCGTGCCGCCGTGGGGGGAAGAGGGAGCAACGCCATTCCGCTTCCCAGAGATTTTTCCGGTCTTGATCTCGGTCCCGATACACAGGCTCAACTGAGAAAACAACGCCCTTCGGCCATTGTGGTGATGCCCAACTTTCATGATCCCACGGGCAGCGTGCTGAGCCCGGCCGACCGCACCCAACTCATTGCCTTGGCCACAGAGCTCGATGCGGTTCTTGTTGAGCTGGATCCCTTCGCTGGACTGTCTTTTGGCCCCGTTTTCCAAACTCCAGCCTGTGCTCTTGA
>JANQPW010000842.1 GCA_028285285.1 Silvanigrellales bacterium | reverse complement strand
CACTCCATTTGAACGGGAAGCCCCTTAGACACAACGGCATGAAAGGAGCCAAATGCAGCAGCCGAACCACCCATGTCTTTCTTCATGTTCCTCATAAAGGAACTTGGCTTCAAGTTGTAGCCCCCGGAGTCAAAGGTCACGCCCTTTCCAACCAGACTGATCTTCTTCAGACCTTCAGCCGCATTTTTGGGTTGGTAGCAAAGCTTGACAATTCGTGGTTCCGAGGAGCTCCCTTGCCCGACCGCTTGAATCAAACGGCAGTTCAGCTCATCAAGTGCGGCTCCCTTAAAAACTTCAAAACTGAGTTCGGCGTCCGGTTGTTCACTTTCAAGTTCCTGGAAAAGAGCAGCCAGAAGCTTTTCAAACTGAGAGGGCCTCAACAAATTTGGGGGAGCGTTTACGAGGGAGCGGGTCAACCTCATGCCATTGGCCACGGCCTGAGCAGACTTGAGATCCTCTTCAAAACTCCCGGAACTATGACCTCTTAAAATGATCCGAAGGGGAGCGGGAGAGTCACCACCGGTCCCTTTTTCTCCACTTTCCGTGGACTCTTCAGCCTCCTCAAGCTGAGGTTTGAGCTTCCGGAGCTGAGGCGCGATCGAACGAGTCAGGAGGCCTGCGTAGAACTCATCAAGGTGCTCCAGCTCACCGGCCTCGTGAAGACTGCTGATGTCCAGAATCACTCCACTTCCATGCAGCTCTTTTCGAGTGGCAAGGGAGTCCCAAATGGAAGCACCAAATCCAAAGCTCTTATGGCGTTTGCCAACGGGTTGACCATTGAGGCGATTGAGTTGCGAGGCACCCACCACGCAATGGGCCGTGTGCGTCGAGGTGTTGGCAACAACAAGTTGGCCCGGCTGAAGTTTGTCGTTCGACTCTCCTTCAGGGGCTTCGGAAGAGCCCGCTGCAAAACTTGTCGGAAGGCCACAAAGGATCGTCCACCCCGAAAACCCTGACTCGATCTCCGCCTCCTGCACAAGCTCACAGCCAAATCGGAGTCTGATATCGAGGTCTACTGTGGCACTCATAGTCTTTCCTTTCGCGCGTGAGCGAGTAGCGGCTGCAACACCTTTCGGTGAGCGTTGCTCTTTGATAGCGCGCGATACTTGTCGAGTGCAACGTGCCGAGCTGCCAAAAACTGTGCATAGAAGTTGCTGGACGCAAACCGGAATGAGGGAGACTTGTAGTTCGCGATGATTTTGCAAATGTCTCGGGAGCCTGTTGCCCGCACGCCACGGCGAACACCAGTCGCTCCATGGTTATAGGCAGTGAGGGCTAAGGGCCACGACTTGAGCAGGCGATAGTTCTGATTGAGGAGCTTCGCCGCGGCCCGGGTGGAAATGGTGAGATGTGTGCGCTTCCGCACAGCTGATTTGCCCATCAATCGCCGCATTGTTGCCGGCATGATTTGCCACAGACCAACCGCACCCACTTTGGAACGAGCCGTTCGAATGTAACTGCTCTCAACGTGTGGAAGGTGGATGATGTCGTAAGGAACGTTGTATTGTCGGAGAATTCGGGAAATGGTGGGCATGTAGCGCAGCGATCGACCGACTCCCGCCTCAAAGCGCTGCTCAAGACCAGACTGGATACGCAGCCGTTGGGCCGCACGTGCCACCTCACGTGAATTTCTCTTTCCCACTTCAAACACTGAAAGGAGCCGGCGTTCCTCGCTTTTGAGCTTTTGCTTGCGTTTGAGTTTCCGTGCCAGAACTTTTAATTTTTTTTCAAAGTGCTCTCGCGCCAAGGTCATCGCGCGAGCTCTCTCACGTCGCGGAACCGGAAGGCTCAGCTTTCCAAAAACCCTTCCGGGAAAGCTTCGATCATGAATGAGCGCCTCGCTGGTCTTCACCTCGCGATAGATCCTCTTCCAAAAGGCAACATTAGGTGTGAGGCACTGCGGAATTGGAAAAGCCGAAGTCTGGTAAATAGACGGCTTCACAGCGAAGGGATCTTGAGAAGATCGGTTGGTCTTGCTGCGACTCAAAAGGGTTGGCTCTGCCGGAATTTTTCCCAAAGGAAAAGGTGGTTGTTCGGGCAGCGGAAGAGTCTCAGTCTCCCAAAGAACATCGCCCTCCGGCCTTCGAAGGGCAACTCCGTCGGCAGCAAGCTCATCTTTGAGATGTTCTTCTCGAAACTCCGGAACGTCAATCTTGAAATCGATCGCTGTGGCTGAGATGGGGCTCAGAAACGGTGCCAGAACGGCAAGAACCCCCAAAAGCCAAACCCTTTTCTTTGTTTCACGCACAGCATACCCCCTGTCGATCCCAGCCACACCGAATGAGTATCTCCCAGACCTGCATGAAAATCTTGGCGGATTGCTGACGCGACGGCAATTGTTGCGGGGTTCAGCCGTTTTGGAAAAGACAAAGTGATCAGTTGGTTTTTTTGTTGGTTTTGTTCGTGCGAGACTCGTCGGCCGCAGCAAAAACCTCGCAGGCCAGCTCAAAGTCATCCAGGTCAAGAAGACCCTTTTCTTGGATGACACGTTGGAGCTTTTCAAACTGTTCTCGCAAACGTGCGTTCTGTTCTATGAGACCGTCGGCATCGGCCCGAAGACGAGACACTTCTCCACCGATCCGAGTGAGCATTTCCACAAACTGTGGGAGCCGGTCCCGAAGCATCTCTGCGACGGAAAGATCATCTCCACTCAAGGCCAGACCACTGCTTCCAAAGGCCCACTCTTCCACTTCACTCGTCAAGTCAAAGTCTTTATGATTCATGATCTCACTGTTCCTGTCCCATTCTGGGTTGTCCTGCCGGGGCTTCCTGCCAACTGGAGCTTTATCGTCTTCCCTCGAGGGCTCCTGAGGGAATTTCGGGCCATTCAGTCAAATTGGCAGGTGTGCAAAGCTGTGCTATGCAACCGTGTACCGGGAATCGTTTCTCTTTTTGAAGGTTGGCCTGCGCGTATGTTTGGATTTCTTGAATCGATATTTGGAACAAAAAACGACCGAGAACTGAGAAATCTCAGCCCCATACTCAACAAGGTCAATAGTCTTGAAGAGAAAATGATGGCTTTGTCAGACGAGGCGCTCACAGGTCAAACTGCGGCCCTCAAAGGGCGTCTCGAAAAGGGAGAGTCCCTCAACTCCCTCTTACCAGAGGCCTTTGCCGCAGTGCGAGAGGCATCTCGGCGCACACTCGACAAACGCCCGTATGACGTGCAGGTTCTCGGCGGAATCGTGCTGCATCAGGGCAAGATTGCGGAAATGAAGACCGGTGAGGGAAAAACCCTGACGGCCACAATGCCCCTGTATCTCAACGCCCTAACTGGGAATGGGGCTCATCTCGTCACCGTCAATGAATACCTCGCCTCTTCTCAAAGTGAAGAAATGGGCCAGGTCTTCTCAAGACTCGGTATGACCGTGGGCTGCGTGCTCAACGGCCTTGGAGATGCGGAAAGAAAAGCCGCTTACGGAGCCGACATCACCTACGGAACCAACAACGAGTTTGGATTTGACTACCTCCGTGACAACATGAAAGTGCGCAAAGACGAACTTTCTCAAAGAGGTTTTAACTTCGGCATTGTCGACGAAGTGGACTCCATTCTCATCGATGAAGCACGAACCCCCCTCATCATCAGCGGCCCGTCCGATCAAACCGGTGACAAGTACCTTGTGGCCGATGATGCCGTGCGGGGCCTCCGCCTTGAGCTTGACTACACCGTCGATGAAAAAGGACGATCTTGTGCACTCACCGAGGAGGGCATTCGAAAGATCGAAAAGGCCCTTTCTCTCGACAACCTTTACAACCCTGAAAACATGGAGTTGGTGCATGCCATCAACCAAGCCCTGAAGGCTCACATCGTTTTTAAGAAAGATGACAGTTACATTGTGCGCGATGGTCAGGTCATCATTGTTGATGAGTTCACCGGCCGCTTGATGGCAGGCCGACGCTATTCTGATGGTTTGCACCAGGCCATTGAGGCCAAAGAACGAGTGAACATTCAACAGGAAAACCAGACCCTTGCCACGGTCACACTGCAAAACTTCTTTCGCATGTACGACAATTTGGCTGGAATGACAGGAACAGCTGACACAGAGGCTGTGGAATTTCACAAGACTTACGGGCTCGACGTCGTTGTCATTCCCACCAACCGACCCATGGTGCGAAAAGACGAAGACGATATTTTGTTTCTGCGTCAGGGACCCAAATTCAAGGCCGTGGCCGAGCGGATCGCTGAAGCCCACAAAAAAGGCCAACCCGTTTTGGTGGGTACGGTGAGTGTGGAGAAAAGTGAATTGTTGGGCGACTACCTTAAAAAGCTCAACATTCCCCACAATGTGCTGAACGCAAAGCACCACCAAAAAGAGGCGGAGATCATCACCAATGCCGGACAGAAAGGAATGGTGACCATTTCCACCAACATGGCAGGACGCGGAACCGATATTATGCTCGGCGAGGGTGTCTCCGACCTGGGCGGTCTTTTGGTCATCGGCACAGAGCGACACGAAAGCCGGCGCATCGACAATCAATTGAGAGGGCGAAGCGGACGCCAAGGCGACCCAGGGGAAAGTATCTTCTTTCTTTCATGGGAAGACGATCTCATGAAGCGCTTCAACAACAAAGCGAACCAGTTCATCATGGAGCGCTTCGTTGGAGATGAGGCTGTTGCTGACCCACGTCTGACCCGAGTGATCGGCCAAGTGCAAAAGCGCGTCGAGGGTTTCAACTACGACATGCGCAAGCACTTGCTGCAGTACGATGACGTTCTCAATCTCCAACGCAAAACCATTTATTCCGCCCGCAACCGGATCATCGACAAAGAAGATGTGCGTGACTTGCTCATTCCCGAGGCTGTGCAGAAAGTGGCCACTGTCATGTGTGATGAGTTTTTGCCACCTTCCGCGCTGCCTGGAGAAATTCTAGAAATTGACTATTCTCAGCTGGAGAGATTCCTCTTCAGTCGTCTCATGGTCGTGGTCAGTATTGACGCCGAAGATCGCGGCAAGAAAGACTTCACGCGCCTTGAGTTCTACAATTGGATGGAGCAAAAGCTCACAAAGATGTATGAGCAGAAAGAGGAGTTGTTTGGGCCAGAGCAGATGCGCGAGATTGAACGGTGGGTGATGCTGCAGACCATTGACTCCTACTGGAAAGATCATCTCGCCAGCCTTGATCATTTGCGTGATGGCATTGGCCTGAGAGGATACGGACAACGCGATCCCCTCCAAGAGTACAAACGAGAAGCCTTTGACCTGTTCAAGCGGCTCGTGGTGTCTATCAAACAAGATAGTCTCCAAACCATTTACCGTATTCAACCGAACCTTGTGGAAAGATTTGCCGAAGAGGCGGAACAACAAGCGCTCAAGCGATCTGAAAAGGAACGCTCCCGCGCCCGCGAACGCCACGAAGAGGCACTGGTTGCAAGTCCTGCAACTCCGCCCACCTCATCAGGCGCCCCTGCCGAGTGAAAAATCAACACTGGTGATCATGATCTGAACACCCGGCACCAGATGCCAAACACCGTGCTAAACCGCGACCACTCAAGCGAGAGGAGGTCTGCGAATGAAGGTATGGAGCATTGGTCTGTTGGGTACAGACGCCTTTGAAATTGAAGTTGAAGTGGCTTTTGCAAAAGGCCTCCCTCTCATCACCCTCGTAGGCATGCCTGCGGAACAAGCCCGAACCACAAAGGAACGGGTCACAGCGGCACTAGACAGCGCGGGGTTTCCCCACCCCAACATGCGCACAACCATCAGCATCCACAGCAGCGTGAATCTGAAGGGCAATCGGCTCAATCACAGCCTCCTCGAGCTCCCCATTGCCTTGCTGCTCCTTTCAAAAAGAGCGCCACAACTCCTCAGACTCCTCCGAAGCCCCTCAGCGCGTGTGTTTGCCCTCGGTTCTCTCAAGCTCAGCGGCGAGCTTCGAACGCTCCAGGAATGGCCTGTGGTCGCTCACGCCATGGGCCAAACAGAA
>JANQPW010000823.1 GCA_028285285.1 Silvanigrellales bacterium | reverse complement strand
ACCTGAGGAACAATTTGGGCATGGTGCATGGCTTTGGTCAGGCCGCCGACAACCCACCCATCAAAGACTACGACAAGTGGAAGGAGCCCGGTGCTCTGGCTGCTTTTTTGCGTCGGCTCAATCCAGAGCGCGACAGCCAAAAAGTCGTGAACTACATCAACAACATTGTGAACGGCATTGAAAACGAACCGCAAAAAAAATGAGCGTGTCGAAACACGCCCACTGGAATAGAGGTTCTATTGGCACGCATCCAAGCGAGGCTTGGAAGCAGGGGTCCATGACCCCTGCTTAAATTCCTGTTCGACCGCTGAGAATTCTGCTTAAAAAAAACTGAGAAAAGGTGTGAGTTCAATAGCTTGAGAGGCGTGTTTTTCCCGCCCGAATGGCACGTGTGGGCTGAATGGAGGCTTTCTGTTCGAAAAAGCAGAATTCAAACCGTCACGATGCTGTGCACGGGAGCCCTCGGAAAAGCACCGCTCAGTTTTTCCGCCCCTGAAAGGAAGCCGAGTTCCAACAGAAAGCTGAAGCCAGCCACTTCAGCTCCCGCTTGCTGTAAGCACAGGGCTGTGGCCTCAGCTGTGCCTCCCGTAGCGATGAGGTCGTCCACCACAAAGAAACGATCCCCAGAATTCACAGCCCTTCGTTGGATCTCCACCGTGTCTTCTCCATACTCCAGTGCGTAGGTTTGTCGCAGCAGCTCTCCAGGGAGTTTTCCCTTTTTTCGGGCCGGCACAAAAGGCAGTGCCAGCTCCAGTGCGGTGGGAACTCCCAGCAGAAATCCGCGGCTTTCAATGCCGATGATCTTGGTGGCCCCACATGCTTTGGCCTGCGCAGCTGTTTCCACAACCAAGCGCCGCATGAGCTCGGCATTGGCGAGCACCGGGCAGATGTCTTTGAAGACGATTCCGGGCTTGGGAAAGTCGATGTGATCGTCAAAGGCTTCAGCCAGGGTTTTCTGCAGGTCAGGGTCAACACTGTAGCTGCGGTCATCAAACATCATCATCTCCTGAAGCTTGCCCTTTGCCTTTGAATTCACCCGTGGCCGATTGTCGCAGAAACTCCTGCGAAAAGAGATCGAGATCTCCATCCAACACGGCGCTCGGGTCGGAGCTCTGGTGCAGAGTGCGGGTGTCTTTCACCATCTTATAGGGGTGAAGCACGTAACTGCGGATCTGCGAACCAAAGGCATTGTCCATTTTGGCGTCTTCCACCTGGCTGGCAGCCTCTTCTCGTTTCTTCAGCTCCAACTCATACAGCTCGGCCTTGAGAAGACGCATACAAACCTCGCGGTTCTGGATTTGGCTGCGTTGGTTTTGGCACTGCACAACCACTCCCGTGGGAATGTGGGTGATGCGCACCGCAGAGTCGGTTCGGTTCACGTGCTGTCCACCGGCTCCTCCCGCACGGTAGGTGTCTACCCGTAGGTCGGCATCGCGGATGTCAACCTCAATGTTGTCGTCCACAATGGGTTTCACGAACACACTGCAGAAACTCGTGTGGCGCCGCGCATTGGAATCGTAGGGAGAAATGCGCACCAGGCGGTGCACCCCGTTTTCACTCTTCAAAAGGCCGTAGACGAAGTCTCCTTCAATGGTC
>JANQPW010000481.1 GCA_028285285.1 Silvanigrellales bacterium | reverse complement strand
GACACCGATAACAGCACATTCTGCTACGCTGGGGTGCTTGGCAACGCAGTCTTCGACCTCGTTGGGGTACACATTGAAGCCGCTCACGAGAATCATGTCTTTCTTGCGATCCACAATTTTAAAGTAGCCTTCGGAATCCATCAGTGCCACATCGCCAGTGTAAAGCCAGCCGTCTTGTATGGTTTCCGCAGTGGCGTCTTCACGGTTCCAGTAACCCATCATGACTTGATCGGCCCTGGCAATGAGTTCTCCCGGTTCCCCAACGGGGACGGTCTTTCCATTTTCGTCAACGATGCGAATGAGTGTGGATGGCATGGGGACGCCGATGGTTCCCTGTTTGATCTTTCCGCCACCAATGGGGTTGAAGGTGAGAACGGGGCTTGATTCTGTCAAACCGTAGCCTTCTGCCACCTCACAACCTGAAACCCGTTCCCATTTTTCTGCAACGGCGGCCTGAAGTGCAGCGCCACCCGCAATGCACAATCGCAGACTCTTCGGCGGGTTTTTCTGAAACCATTCTTCGTCGGCCAAGGCGTTGTACAGAGTGTTGACGCCTGTCATGGATGTGAAGCGGTACTTTTCAAATGGCTTTCTGAGGTTGGCAAGAGGGCGTGGGCTGGGAACCATCACGTTGTGCGAGCCCAGGTGAAAAAAGGTAACGAAGTTCGCTGTGAAGGCAAAAATGTGGTAGAGGGGGAGCGCCGTTAGCACCACCTCTTTCCCCTTGTCTAAGCACTGATTGCCAAACATCTCGATCTGCGCTGCATTGGTCAGAATATTTTTGTGGGAGAGCATTGCGCCTTTGCTTCTCCCCGTGGTGCCACCTGTGTATTGCAGAACAGCGAGATCATCGACGCCAATGGCACCCGATTGGCCTTCTCCAGACTCAGATTCCAAGCTGGACAAGAAAGCGTTGTCCCAGTCTTGGGAAGCAGGCACGCGTCGAGCTCCCAACTGTAAGGCCTCTTCAATGGGTGTCACATGGAGCCCTGTGGAAGGAAGCATTTTGGAGAGCTTGAGCTTGAGCTTCACAACCGTTTTGAGCAGAAAAGGAAAACGCTCGGCAACATTGGCAAGCACAATGTGTCGGATTTGTGTCCTGGGAATGACTCGATCGAGCTTGTCTGCAAAAAGGTCTATGATCACAAGAACTTTAGCGCCGCTGTCGTTGAAAGCGTGCTCCATCTCGGGCTCGGTGTAGAGAGGGTTGATGTTCACCAACACGCAACCAGATTTCAGAATGCCGATGGCTGCCACTGGCCAAGATAGGCAATTGGGCATTTGAACGGCAACCCTATCCCCTTTTTTCAAACCCAATTCAAGTCGCAGATAGGCCGCAAAATCGTTGGAAAGCTTGTCAAGCTCGGCGTAGGTCAACGTTCCTGCAAAGCCATTGGGCAAGCAGGTTGTCATGCAGTCTTGCTGGGCGAACTTGGCAGCCGCACTGTAAAAGAGTTGCCCAAGGTTCTCATATGCAACAGGCGGGAGTTCTTCTTGAACGCCTTTGACATAATGATCCAACCAAGGTTTCGCGTCGTAAGGGGCATCATGACTTTCGTTGGTCTCCGCGGACATAGAATCACTCCTTGGGTAACTTGATTTCGCAATCGGGAAAGCTTATTCAAAATGGCAAAGGGGGTCAACGTGTCAGAGCAGGAGATGAATGCGGAGCGCATCAAGCGTCTTCCCGACTCTGTGATCAATCAAATCAAGGCTGGTGAGGTTGTGGAGCGGCCTCTCAGCGTTGTCAAGGAGTTGGTTGAGAATGCGCTTGACGCGGGATCCGACGAGATTTCTGTCGACATTTTTGACGGTGGAAAGTCGCTGATTCGTGTCACGGACACTGGTGAAGGCATGAGTTCCGCTGATGCTCGTCGGGCTGTTGAGCGCCATGCCACGAGCAAAATCACAATGGCCCGCGATATTGAGACCGTTGCCTCGTTTGGTTTTCGAGGAGAGGCTCTCGCTTCCATTGCAGCCGTGAGCAGGTTCGAACTCAAAACCCGAACCGCTGCACAGTCTGTGGGCGTGAACGTGAGCAATGATTCTCGTAAGGAATTGGATGAAGGTTTTCACACAACGGCGGTGGCTGTGCCGGTGGGAACCCAGATCGAGGTGAGAGATCTCTTTCACAATGTTCCCGCCCGTCAGAAGTTTCTCAAGAGCACGTCAACTGAATATGCACATATTCATGACTTTCTTCAGGCGATGGCCTTTGCTTTTCCTCGGGTAACCCTTCAATTTTCCCACAATCGTCGCAGGGTTTTTCAGTTTCGAAAAGATGACGAACTGTCAGCGCGGGCTCGGAAGGTTCTGGGTGAGGAATTCTCCCAATTCGTCGAGTTGAGCTATCGCAAGGGGAACTTCGAACTTTCTGGTTATGCATCACATCCCACCACAGCTCGGAGTGTTCCCCGACACTTCACCTTGTTTGTGAATGGCCGACTGGTTAAAGACAAGGTTATACGCGCAGGTGTTTTGCAGGCCTATTCGGGCCTCGTTATGAAGGGCTTGGTTCCCTCTGTGATTTTGTTTGTGCAGTGTCCTCCTGAATGGGTTGATGTGAATGCACACCCGAGCAAAACTGAGGTGCGTTTTCACGATCCCTTGGTGGTGCAGGATCTCGTCTGTCTGGGTGTTCAGGAAGCCGTGCAGAAGGTGACCCAGGAATTGGCTTTCCAGGGAGCCTCGCCCAGAGAAAGCGCAGTGGATCATTTTCCCAGAGCTCAAGAAGCGACGACGTCACAGATTCCGCGGGTTTTGGATGGGGCCGCTTATCAACAGCGAGCCGCTGCGGCAGTGGAGCGCATTGAAAAACCACAGGACACGTTTCAAAGCCGGCAGCAGAAGTCAGATCTTTCCGCCAGCCAACCGCTCGCTCCTCTCGTTTCACGGGAACCGCATTACACACCCGAAATGAGTGGGCAAGCCCTGGGGCCAGAACCAGCTGACCAAGAGCTCTTTACTTCAGGTGGGGAACGAAAGCCCGCGCAGAGTGGTCTGTGGGGAAGGTACCTGGGTCAGTTTGCGAAGTGTTACCTCCTTATTCAGCAGGGAGATGACCTTCTGGTTGTAGATCAACACGCCTTCCACGAGCGAGTCCTTTTTGAGGAATACCGTCGTGCGGCGCAGTCTGAACCTATAGCGAGACAGGGGTTGCTCACGCCATTTTTTGTTCCCGTGCCGGAGTCTTGTGGTCCGCTTCTCGATGAGCAAAAGAACCTTTTTGCTGATCTGGGGTTTGATGTTGAGTGGGTGCCACGTATGAAGGCACTGGCTGTTCACAGCATACCCGGTTTCTTGCGGGTAGGTGTGGCGGAGCGCGTGGTTGATGAGGTGATCACACGCGTTTTAGCAGCACTTGATCCGAGTTTTGAACAGGGACATCCTTTGTTTGCTCGAGTGGCTCGGGTGCGTGAAGGTTGGCAGGAAGAAGGTCGCTCCTTTGCGTCTGTGCGAAGCACTGACATGTATCATTTGTACTACTCCACAGTCGCTTGTCACAGTGCCGTTCGGGCAGGAGAGGAGATGTCCGAAGATCAGGTTTCTTTTCTTTTGTCGAGGGCTGAAGATGTTGATTTTTCAGCGCATTGCCCCCACGGTCGGCCAGTGATCCGAAGGTTTTCTGAAAAAGATGTTTCTTCCTGGTTTCAGCGGATATGAATCTGAACTGGCCGGTGATTGTGGTGGGGGCAACCGCAAGCGGCAAGTCGTCTTTTGCTCATCGCATTGCAGAGAAATTGTTGGCCGCAGGCAAATCGGTTCAACTCCTCAATCTTGATGCCTTTCAGTTCTATCGGGGTTTTGACATTGGCACTGCGAAGCCAACTTTGCAGGAACAAGAGCATTACCGTTACTCTTTTATTGATGTCTTGAGTCCCCATGAAAACTGGGGTGCGCATGAGTTTGCTGAAATGGCGCGTGAGCGAATCTCCGATGCGCAAAGACGCGGTGATTTCGTCATTGCCGTTGGAGGAAGTGGACTTTACCTGCGCAGCTTGGTTCATGGTCTGGACCTCCTGCCCGGTCGAAATGAGAAAATTCGTGAATTCGTTCGTGATGTGGCCAGCACTCAGGGGAGAGAGACCGTCTATAGTTGGTTGAAGGCACTCGATCCCATTCGTGCAGGGCAGCTGCACCCACGGGATCTGGTTCGAGTGGAACGGGCACTCGAGATTTACTTCGAGTTGGGACAGCCTGCTTCGGAAGTGATGCAGCGACAAGCCCAACCACTGCAGCAGCAGCGCCTGTTTCCTTGCTGTGTGGTTCACGTCGCTCTTGAGAGCTCGGAGCTGAGGTGTCGTATTGCTGAGCGCACGAAGTCGTTGATTCATCAAGGCTGGGAATCTGAGGTTCGTGAATTGCTGAATGAGTTTGGCGAGACATTCTTCGAACTGCCCGCGAGCCGAGCTATTGGCTATCGGGAGTTGGCCCAGAATGTGGTTGACGGTCTTCCCACAGGAGGTGATCTTTTGGAACGGTTGATCACCCTCACGCAACGATATGCCAAACGGCAGCGCACTTGGTTGGGGAGTGCCCTGATTGATGTCACGTTGAGCTCCCAGGATGAGCAAGAGAGATTCATTGAGCGAGCCGGCGGTGTTTCCTAGAATATTTGCAATGTTACAATTGAAGCACTTCAGTGTCCCTTCTCTTGTTCCGATACAAAGGGGGAGGAGTGGGGCGATTCAAAATGCCAATTTTTGAGGTGATTTTTGCGTGAACTCAGGCAACAACAGAAATGGATGAGCTGGGGTGTCTTCACTCTGCTCATTGGCATGGTGGCCTGCGGCGGCAGCTCCGACAAAAATCGAGAAGGTGATAGCGAAGAAAAAGAAACTCCACAACCGGCTCCCGTCAATCCAAAGCAAAGTGAAAGCGGCCAACTCACAGTGCGGGTGAGGCCGTTTTTAGGTGGTCAGAACTCGCCTCGATTGGCTTGGGTGGTTCCGCCGGGCCGGTCGGTTTCAGAGGTTCTCGATCTGCAAACCTCTTTGACGATTCCGGGTTACCACTGGGAATGGGAATCTGAAAAAAACTTAGGCATTTGGAAATGGTCAGGCGACTCAGCTGCGGAAGTGTCTGAGCTTCGAAACCGTTGGCAGGCCTTGAACTCTTCAGGGTGGGAAAGCCAAGATTGGTCGGGTGCGACCGCAATTGGTTTTGGTATTGACTTCCAGAAGCCTGCCCTTTCACAACGTTGGCCGGCTGTTGTTGGCGGAGGAGGGGCTGATAGCTTTGCCCTTAATGTGTTTGCTTTGAGCCCCGTGCGACCCAAAAACTATGCTTTGCCATTGCGTTTGGAATTCGATCTCGAAGAAGATATTGACACGAAAGCCTTTTTCATGCTGTCTCAGGCAAAACGCTGCGGAGACTTTTGCCTTGAGTTCGAGAACTATGCCGCAGCCCTCGACAGCCCAGTGGCCTTCACTCGTGCACAGGGTCAGGTTTTCAACCGCCAGTCTGGAAAGCTTCGATTTTTTGCTTTCGATCAAGATCGCTCGCCATTGCGCTCGGTAGAAGAGTGCACCTCGCCCTGGCAGAAGGTTCTCGAAACGGGCCAAGGCATGTTCAACAAGTTGGCCGAGCGTTGGGGCACCCCGGTGGGTGTTACTCAGCATTTTGATGTGCTCTTGATCAACGGTCAGTCAGGGCCGCGTTATCAAGGTCTCGAGCACAGCCAAAACACTCTGCTGAAAATGTCAGGAGATTGTTCGAGCACGAGCTATCAAAACCAGCTCGCCGCTTTGCTCTCTCACGAAATTGTGCACGTGTGGAATGTGCGCCACCTTCAGCCTCGGGAACACGGTACCTTTAATGGTGGGGGCTTCGACTCCCAAAGGCTGAAACAGCTTTACCTTTATGAGGGCTGGACAGAGGGATTTTCTCGTGTGGTGCTTAGCGAACAAGATGTCCGTTGGGACTCCCGCTCAGCGTGGAACAATTCGCTGGCAGCCCTCTATTCTGAGTTCGATCAGCTCAGTGCTGGCGAGGCCCTCACTCTCAATCAAGTCGACTCCGCTGATGCCTTTCGGCAGTACCAAACCGGTGCTGGTTTCCTCCTTTTTCTGGCTTTAAAGCTGAGAGCGGCTGAAACCGAGAGAGTGGCGCACACTCGCTTTTGGTCGCTGTTGACGGAGCTGGCCTCCCTGGCCGATGCCGGTGCAACGGCTGGAGGGTCTTTTCAAGTTTTGCCTTGGAAGCGTTGGGCATGGACGGGTGTTTTGGGCCAAACAGGAGCAGGTTTTGGAAAAGGCTTTACTTCAGAACAGGTCGTTCAGGTCATACAAAAGGTTGTGGGCACTGTGAATGGAACCAGTCAGGGAACCGTAGCTCTCACCCGGACTGAGCTGGAAGATACGCTACGCGCGTTCTCTAATGCCACAGGTGTTTCATTGGAAACCCGCAGTAGCGGTCGCCTGCACTTTGCTTCCTCGGCAAGCCAGCGAAGTTGGCCTCTTGGCCCACTTTCCCCCTGAAAACTGGTGTCGTTCATTTCACCTCCTCAAGAAACAGGAACCGGCATTCGACCCATCAATTTTTGATTGTGGAAGGCCGCGTTGATGAA
>JANQPW010000812.1 GCA_028285285.1 Silvanigrellales bacterium | reverse complement strand
GCACTATGTGGGGAAGATCATGACTCAGTCCTTAGAAACCGTCAGAAACATAGGAATTATGGCGCACATCGATGCGGGTAAGACCACCACGACGGAGCGCATTCTGTACTACACGGGCAAGAGTCATAAGCTCGGAGAGGTGCACGAGGGCACCGCAACTATGGACTGGATGGTTCAGGAGCAGGAGCGGGGCATCACCATCACCTCCGCCGTGACGACGACGTCATGGAAAGACCATCGCATCAACATTATCGACACACCGGGCCATGTGGATTTCACCATTGAGGTTGAGCGCAGCCTCCGTGTGCTGGATGGGGCCGTTGCAGTGTTCGATGCGGCCAATGGGGTTGAGCCTCAGTCGGAAACCGTGTGGCGGCAGGCCGATAAATACCATGTTCCCCGCATTGCTTTCCTCAACAAAATGGACAAGGTGGGAGCTGATCCAGAGGCCTCTGTGGAGTCTATTAAGGAAAAGCTGGGAGCCAATGCTGTTCTTGTGCAGTTTCCACTGGGTCGTGAATCAGATTTCAAGGGTGTGATCGACATCGTTTCTCGCAAGGCTCATGTGTGGCAAGGCGATGATAAAGATTCTGAGATTTCGGTTGAAGATGTTCCGCAAGAGCTGAAAGACGACGTGGAATTGTGTCGCGCCGATTTGGTGGAACACCTGGCCGATATAGAAGACTCTATTGCGGAGGCCGTTCTTGCTGATCAAGAGGTGAGTGAGGCGGAAATCTGGAAAGCTCTGCGCAAAGGGGTGCTGGCCCTGCAGATCGTGCCGGTTTTTTTGGGCTCGGCCTTTAAGAACAAAGGGGTGAGGCTGTTGCTCAATGGCGTGGTTGAGTTGCTCCCATCGCCGTTGGATCTCCCTGCGTTTCAGGGTGTTGAATTGCGTAAAGGAGTTCCCGCTGGTGAAAGGCACTCTTCGGATAGCGAGCCTTTTTCAGGAATTGTGTACAAGATCATGTCTGATCCTTTCGTGGGTTCCCTTGCCTATCTTCGAGTTTATTCGGGTCGGGTGAAGGTCGGAGACAGTGTTTTGGCTGTGACCAAAAACAAGAAGGAGCGGATCACCAAAATTCTCATGATGCACGCCAACGATCGTGAAGAGGTTAACTCAGCGGGAGCTGGGGAAATTGTAGCACTCGTGGGTTTAAAAGTGGCCACCACCGGGGAAACTCTGGCAGATCCCAAAAAACCCATTGCCTTTGAGTCCATGCGCTTTCCCGATCCTGTGATTTCCCTTGCCATTGAACCGAAGTCTGCGGCTGGTATGGATAAGTTGCAGGCTAGTCTTCAGCGTTTGGTGCAGGAAGATCCTTCGCTTCAGGTTTCCTTGAGCGAAGACACAGGCCAGGTGCTCATTTCAGGAATGGGAGAGCTACACCTCCAGGTGATTGCGGATCGCTTGCAGCGAGAGTTCAAAGTGGATGCCAATGTGGGCAAGCCGCAGGTGAGCTATCGCGAGTCGATCACCCAAAATGCTCATGCCACAGAGACCTTGGAGCGCACCGTTCAGTCGAAGATCCTACGGGCCACTGTGAAGGTTGAGGTAGAGCCTCTCGAAAAGGCAAACGAGGTAGAAGTCGTTGTGCCCGATCGCAGAGAAGTTCCGAAGAACTTCTCTGCTTCCATTCGTGAGGCTCTTGAAAGCGCAACTGGCAGTGGACCCCTGTGTGGTTACCCTCTGGTGAATATGAGAATTAAAGTTACAGACTATTCTTATGATCCAGAAACTGCAGACGAGGTGGTTTACCAAATGGCTGCCAACCAGTCTCTTCGGGCGGCTCTTGAAAAGGCAGCGCCGGTTATGATGGAGCCCTTTATGAATGTCGAGGTGCTCGTGCCAGCTGAGTCGAGCGGCACAATTGTTTCAGACGTGAGTGGTCGCCGGGGCCATATGCAAGGTTTGGACTCCAAGGGTCACCTTCAGGTTGTGCATGCGGTGATGCCACTTTCGGAGTTGTTTGGGTACGAAACCGATATTCGGAGCCTGTCTCAGGGCAGAGCGAGCTCTTCTATGCAGTTTTCCCATTTTGAAACTCTTCCAAAACCCATTCAAGACCGAATTTTGGGAGTTTAGGGGGAGACTTCCGGCAACTCCGTTTGCGATCGCTGCTTCAGCCATTCGTCAAAGCTTGGTGAGGCATTCCAGTCATCTTCGAGATTTCGAACGACCTTTTTTGCAAAGGCGGGATCATCAATCAGCACGTTGTATTCGCTGCTGGTGTACCAGGCAAAAATGTCTTGATTCGCTGATCCTGCCACGACATAGCGATCATCCACGACCATGATCTTGGCGTGGTTGGCGCCAACACTATTGTTGCGGCTGTTTCGATAAGGCCTTGCCGACAACACACTTCCCCAGTCTTCTGACTTCTTAAAGTCTTGAAGAACCACCTGCTCGTTTGGCTTTCCCATGTTGGCGAGGTGGGCGATCACTGTGTTGAAAAAGCTGTTGTTGAAAGCCGCCGAATACAACACGCGCACCTGAGCGCCAGGTTTTCCGCGAAGTCTTCTTGCGGCACGCAGTGTTGCGCTGATAAAGGGGCTGGAACTGATGTTGGGCGACACCACCCAAAGAGACGATCGTGCGTGGTTCATGAGGTGGAGCATGGCTATGTTTTGTGGTGAATCTGGGTAGGGATCGTAGAAGCCAGGAACCCGATTGAGTCCGTCTTGGGGCACGGCCAACACGGGGGTGTTGCCGACCTTTTTATCTGTTCCTGGAAAGGGCCGGCTGGGGGTGCTGGGGGCCACTGTTGAGTATTTGATCTCGCCGGTTTCAGGGTCTTGGTTAGCACGGACGGCGTCAGTGTTCTCTAGCCACTTCTTGTCGAAACTTCGTGCTGTGACTCCTGCAGTCTCTCCTTCAATCCAGACTCCCAACTCTTGCCAAAAGGCCCCCCCACTCGGGAGGGAGTTGTTTTTGGGTTGCACGTTTGCTCCAGTTACCACAACGTGACGCCCGTCAACCACAATGTATTTGTCGTGGAGATTGTCGAAGGAGGTTTGGCGATAAGTTCCCAGTTCGATGTTGATGTGATCGAAGGTGAGGCCATCGGCCACCCAGCTTGCCACTGAGGCCTGAACGGGTTCAATGTTTTCAGAAAAAGGGCGCCGACTGAAAAGAATCCGCACGGAGACTTTTTCCCCGGGACGGGAGGCTCTTACCTTTTTTAGGGCCTCTCCAATGAGAGGAACAGCCTCTGTGTTTTCGTGTTCCCAAACATAGACTGCTATGAGAACCTCGTGGCGAGCCTTTTCAATGAGCTTTGCATAGCGTTCAAAGATATTGGGCCCACCCACCAGCAGATCACGAACTCGATTGTTTTTGGTGATCCGAAGATCCTCAAGTTCCAGGCCCGAACGGATTCCGCCGGTGTCCTGGATTTTCTCTTCAACGTCCGCCATCAAATTGTTTGGAAGGCTGGAGACGTTTGTGACTTCATTTCCTGAGCGGGCACCTGTGCATCCAACGGTGCAGGAAATCAGCACAGAACAGAGAAGGGTTTTGAGGTGTCGGGAATCCCAAAGGGTGAGTGAAGAAGTGTCTTGCAAGCTGGAGTCCTCTCCTGTGTGGTGTTTGGCCATGACCCGCTGAGAGTGAGTTTAAACTGAGGCGATGCACTCAATTTCAAAAAGCACGTCTTTGGGCAGGCGGGCGACCTCCACACAGCTCCGCGCGGGTTTATGACCTTCAAAGAATCCCTCGTATATGGCATTCATTTTCGCGAAGTCTTCCATGTTTTTCAGAAAAACCATGGTCTTGATGACCTTGGAAGGGGAGGTTTTTGCCTCTTTTAAGATCGCCGCTAGGTTGGTCAAGGCTTGTTGGGTTTGCTCCTCGATCGTGGAGCCAACAATTTGCATAGACTGGGGATCAAGAGGGATTTGACCAGAGGTGTAGAGCAAGCCTTGGTGCACAATGGCTTGTGAGTAGGGCCCAATGGCAGCGGGAGCCTGATTGGTCTGTAGCGTTTCCATTTGCGGTATCTCTCCTCGTGACTGCGTTGAATTGATGGGAATGGAAACGCAGGCTAGCACGATCTGCGCGTGTGGCACAGCTTTCGAAAGAAGAGATTTTGCCTTTCAGCTTGAGGCCAACTCTAGAGGTTGTTCCTAGCCACGAACGGCCCCAATCTCATTTGCACCCTTGTCCATGGTTTTGTCTTGCGACTGGATAGCCTTTTGAAGAGCTTCGTAGGTGCGATGTGCGGTGATCAGGTTGGTCATGTTTTTCATGGGGTTCACATTTGAGCCTTCAAGGCTTCCCTGTGCAAGTCGGCCTTGAAAGGCAGCAATGTTTTCGGGGCTGCCATCGTGCACAAACAGGTTGTCTCCAACCCTCTGAAGGAGTTTGGGTTCTTCGAAACCACGAATTCGCAGCCTGTCGACAAACACATCACCTTCAAACACATCGCCGTTGTCGCCAATGCGTAACCCTCCTTCTGTGAGGCCAGTGATGGGTCCGTTCTCCCCCTGAACAACGGCTCCGTTTTTGGTGATCAGGGTGCCCTCAGGA
>JANQPW010000797.1 GCA_028285285.1 Silvanigrellales bacterium | reverse complement strand
GACTCCCGAATGGAGTCAGCTTGTCATAAGCTCACGGCCGCATTGAACAATAACCTTCCCTTCCGAGCGCAGTTGACTGTTGTTGGCAAAGGACGTTTGCAGGAGGGTGAGAACTGTGATTAATCCACTCAAGATTTTTCTGCTGTTTTATTCCATCGTGGGGTTTTCTTCTCCAGCTCAGGCCGATGTGTCTCAATCAGAGATCGACACATTCGTGGCTCTTGCGAAGGTCAGGCTCTGCCAGACCAACCTTCAAGGCCCACTTTTGAAGTACGACATCATGATGCGGGCGTGGTTTGTGGATCCGTCTAACCCAAACAATCTTGGAAATTCCTTTGAGCAGCTTCGTTCCGATCACGCCGGAGTTTTAGACGCGATTGTTGAGTTTGGAAACAGGAGCAACGGCAAACCAGTTGAGCTTGAACAGTTGCAAAAGAGCCTTGAGTCTCTTGATAAGCGTGTGAACAGTCTCACCTCTCAGCTCTTGGATCAAGCCGTGAGAGATGCTGGTTACTTGCAAAAGCTGGTCAAGATTGAGAGGGATCTCTCGAACCTTCGCGACGAACTCATGCAGGCACGGAATGGATGTGAAGCTCATGCTGCAGGAGCTGAGTTGATCATTCTGACAGATGAGCTGAGTCTGGAAATAGAGGAATGGGCTCGGGTGATAGGTCGCATGAAGTCTTACATCTCTCAAGCAGCCGCCAAGCGAAAGTTTGTGAAAGAAGAGCTTTACAGCTCGATGCGGAAAACACTTCTCAGCCGATATGCCGAGGTTGCAGGAGAAAAGCTGGATAAGGTTGAAGCACAACTCCAAGCTTCACTTGCCATTCCTCGTCTGATGTCTGAAATCGTGACTTATACAACAGCTGTCAGCTTGCAAGGCTTGGCCTCGGGAATGGTTTCGCGGTTCATGCAGTACAACCAAGCCATACCTCATTTGAAGCGGCAGCTGCGAGACATCGATCGATTTGCGGAACGAATTGACAATCTCAAAGTTGGAAAACCTTCCAAAGACATTCTGCGGTCACAATATGCCGGGCTGAAGGTCATGCTCGAGAAAACTCTCGAAAGGGTTCAAGCCGAAGGCTGGCAAGGAATGATCAAAAATCAGGAAGTCGAATCTCAAAAATACCTGGATCGCGCCGTTGAGCTGGGAGCGAAATGTGAAAAAGCAGCAAGAAAACACCTCGATTTTGCCATCTCAGGCGCAGACACTCGTGCGATGATGACCAAAGACAGCCTCTACCTTGCGGTAGATCGAGAATGCAGGAGGCTGCGATGAAGATCCCCAACAGGTTACTTGCGGTCATTCTCATTGCCTCTCTCACATTCGTTCAGTGTGGGCCGAGAAGTGCGTCACACCGGTTTTTGGATGACCCAGATTCAGAAGAGGTTGAGGACGGTAAGATTGTTGCCGTCAACCCAAAGGGAACGGTACACAGGAGAAGCGTTGACAAGGATGGCACATCTGAGACGCACCACTTTGGAGAGGGCAGTGATGTTGTCGTGTCGGAACGAGATCCCAAGTCGGGAGACAAAAGCGATTTTAAGCGTGAAGAAGATATTGACAACGTGGAGCAAGAGCCTTTTCCCGATTTGAGCAATGATGAAAAAGAAAGAGCTAAGCGTGCATTTGCCAGAGGCGATCTCGATGCCGCCCTTGAGAAATCAGAAAGGTCCGCTGAGTTTCTAAGAAAGCTTGCAAAA
>JANQPW010000791.1 GCA_028285285.1 Silvanigrellales bacterium | reverse complement strand
TTTCAGGAACAATCAAGCCCTCGTAGTACGCCAAGCGGCTCATTTGACCCAACGCGTAAAGCTTTTCAGTGGTGTTGGAAGCTCCCAACTGAGCCGCATAAGCGTCTTTACCTTCGTTGATCACAGCAACACCTTCTCCACGTCGCTCAAAAAGCTCATCAGCGGCGGTAAAGTCGGCAGCAAACGCCTGAGTCACAAGCGTTGAACCCGCAACAACGGCACCTAGAATCATCGATTTCACGTTCATCCACGTTCTCCTTCAAAAGAAAAGCTCCGCAAATCTGCGAAAAAAATCATTTTCTGCGCGTCCCTTCTCCACCATAGAGGGGAGCACCAATGGCCAATGGCCGCGCAACACAGCGCAACGCATAATGTGTCTGAGTTTAGATCACAAGAGAAACAATGAGTAGGGGCTCGGGATTTTCAAAAGAGGAAGGCTTTCCAGTGGGCTCTGGCATTGCGGGAAGTGTTGCCAGCGATCCTATTAAAAATCAGTCATGTCAAATACTTGTCTCACTGGAGCGGTGCCACATTGCAGAAAAGACCGAAGCGACCCGGTCACGGCATCGGCAAACACAACCTGAATATCTTCTTTCACGTCTTGGAAGCTGTCAGCATCAGCTCGGATCGGGGATCCCATGTTCTGATTCGCCTCAGAGTCGCGCACGGCAGAAACCCCCCGTTTTTCCAATGCGCTGGCCGTTCGGTTGGTGACCCATCGACCAAAGCGCGCCATGACTCCATTTGGCTTGCGCTTTTGTGCCAACTCGGAAGGATAGTAGTCGAAGGAGGCTGAAGCGGAGAGCAGCGCGGAAAACGCTTGGGCCACCGCCACGCCCATTCCATGATCGAGAGAGGCCGAAGCAACGTTGTCGCCAGGAGTGAGGTTGTGACACCCTACCCGTGTTTCGTTGAAGAAGACTTGCTCAGCATTCAGCTGACACAGGCTGTCGGAGTTCACAAACTTCATGAAAGGTTTCGTGCTGAAGGTGATGTGGGGAACCTTACCCGTAGACATGGCCTTCTGCGCCGCGGCCTGAACTTCCTCGAGTGTGGGAGCGCGACCGGTCTTGGCATCAGGAGCCAAGCTCGCAATGAGCTCTGGTGAAGAGCCCCACTTGGAATAGAGCCCCTGTTTTGGAGCCTCAATCAACAAAATGATCGTGAAATTGTGTCGCGGCATCTTCATTGCAATTTTGCACCTGCGCACATTGCGCTGGTTGGCCAAGCCCGCCGACAGGGTTTGGCAATCATGAACACCTCTGCCCATCTCGGCGAAGCTGGTGTCTACGACCACGCTCCCCAAGACCAACACTTTTTTGATCACCACATCACCAACCTCCTGGTTCATTTTTTCAATCCAAGACTGCAGGTCGGGAAACAGCTTGAGAACTTTCTCGGGAACTCTTGCGAGAAGCTGTCCAGCTGGGCGGCTGAGGATCTGGCGAAAGGTCAGCCCCGCGAAAGGGAGCCCTGGATTCACTCCCTCTCCATCAAAGTTGACCTGCTCCCCCAAAGGAATTGAAAACGCAAGTGGGTAGTTGATGAAGTCACGGGTGTCGTAGGTTTGACCGCGTTCCGGCGATCGCAGGATCTCACAGGCCGGCCCCGAAGGCTTAACGCCGACCCATTGGATGGGGTCATCACGTTCATGCTCAGAAGTGTCAACAGCGGGAGTCTCTTTTTCTGTGGCCCCTTTGCCGAAGTCCAAGGTTCCATCACGCACGCAGGCCGACCCAAGCCCCATGACTCCCAAAAGCAAAAACCCGCTCTGCAACACCCGTGCACGACTCCAACTGCGCCACTTCATCTCGAGCTCTCCCTTCTCACTGTTTCTCATGTTCATCACAACCCACTTCCTGTTTGAGAGCGTCAACGACGATTTGAGGGTTTGTCGTTTTGTCGGCAAAAATGGTCGCTGTTTCTGGCTGCTCAAGGGCAAAACAATGAGCTTCGAGGCTCAGCAAACGAAAAAGTTCCCGCACTTCTTTCATGGCCTTCTGTGGTTTTTTCCTCTCAGACTCCGCTTTCCTCGCCTCGGCCTCAAGGCGATCCACAAGGGCTCTCACATGTTCCTTGCTTTGCTGTGCTTCACTTTTCTTCGAAGCGCGGGCAGGAAGTCGCAGGTGCGAAAGGACGTGGTTTCGGTACTTTCGCATCACACTCTGAAGCTCCTTGCGCCTTTTAAGCATGGTCTGCGTCAACTGATTCTCAGATTGAGATTGCACACCAGCTTCTACCAGGCGAGACTCGCGGATGGCGTTAATGGCGGCTTGAGTAGTTTGTGGCCCCCTTGTGGCCAGCCGAAAACCCAGATGCGCAAGGCGAACAAAATTACCCGCAGCGAGCACGGAGAGCACATTGGGAAGCTCCGAGTTCACAAAGGTCACAAAGTCAATCACGGCAGTACCAACCAGAATGGCATCGATCACATGAAACAGCTTCATAAAGGAACGGAATTGTGGGTTCTCTCCGAACTCCGCCTGACGAATGAAGTAGTCGATCTCTGTTGCGTCGAAGATCCGACCTGCCAACACCACAGTCAAGAACGAGAGTGGCAACACATGGTGTGTCAGCAAGCTCACCACGCTCGCTCCCACCCCGGAGGGGGCAATGGCGTCTACAATCTCAAAGTGCGCAAGGCTCACAAAACCATTCTGAAGCGCATGGGCTGTCACAGGCACCGTGGCCAAGCGCCCCGATTGGGCCGCGATGTTTGAAATGAAGTTCATCATGCGGCCCTGCTTAAAGAGCTCACTCACATCATGCAGTGTGGCCACCCGACCCAAGTTCTGAAGAGCTTCTTTATGCGCGGTGTCATTGGTGAAGCGCTGCAGCTTGACGAACTCATCTCGCAACCAGTTTTGTAAGGTCTGTTGACCACCACCAATGCTCTCGAAGATCTCATCTCGCACCTCAACGGGGAGCGTTTCTTTCGTTTTCACGTTAAAGAACAGTTTGGGTTCTGGTTGGCTGACATTGCCAAAGACCTGGAGATGAACTGTCTCGGGAAGGGGCATTTTCCGGCGAAAGATCACGGTCTTGCCGAGCTCGTTGTGGCCATCAAGGGGGCCATGAAACAGCCGATAAGCCCAACCCTGTCGGGTGCGAACGTGTACCTCTTGAAAGAGCTCCCCATCCACTTCTTCAATGAGAAAGTCGAGTTCCCACTTGTAGTAATCCGCATGTGAGAAAACCTGTCCACACTGCGCCAGTTCTGTGAGGGGATCCGCTCCTGCGGAAGACCCACGCCTCAAAAGCCGCTTGAGGGCGTTTGTGATGGACTTGGGAGTGTACTCACCGGGGTTCAAGCGTTCTTTGCAAGAAACAAAGCGGAAGAGTGATTCTTGTTCGGCACCGTAATAGTGCTCATAGCGGGCACGGTCGCGATCGTTGAGTGCAGCTTCGGGGATAATGGCATTGCTGTGCTTTGCCTCGTACTCCGCAAAGGCCTTCTTAAATTGCAGAATCAACCGGACCGTGGCCGCAGGGGGAAGAACCAAGCCATTCACCAACAACATGCGGCCATCGGTGAGATCTGCTGAAAACTTTTTCCGAGCTTCAATGCGCCCCACAAACGCAAAGCTCTCCTCCGGAACTTTCTGTAAGAGGTTATCCAGCTCATCTTCGAAAGCCTCTCGGTAGTCGAGATCCAGTGCATCTTTGTTCAAGAGTTCCTGGAACTGCCGAAAGGTCATGTGCCGAGCCATCACCAATGGAGACGTTTGAGGAAGCGCGCCTGTGTCCTGCTCGCTCGCGGAACGCAGAGAACTCTGCGAAGTGGAATTGCGCGTGAGAAGGTCACAGCCCGTGAGAACCGAGGTCGTGGCAGCCACAAGAGCTGCGGCCAACAGAAAAGGCACCAAGCACCGTCTCAATTTCCGCCTCCTTCACTTCAATTCCACTTTCTAGTGGAATTGGTTTCAGACACGGTTCTATCGTCGCAAATGTGAGCAGCCAAAGCGTCAGAACTCTGGCTCTTTGCCGAGGGGCCCAGCCACAAGGCCAACCCATTCATGGCTTGAGGCTCCTTGACTCCTTGCCAAAAGGCACCTAATTTTCCAGTTTTCAGAGTGCTTTTGGTGACGGTTTCAGCCCCATCTCTCAACAAAGGAGTCCCCATGACAGACCAAGCAAAAAGTGGTGCCCCACTCAAACCCGGAGTGGTCACAGGAGAGGACTACAAGAAGCTGGTTTCAGCATGCAAAACGGGGGGCTATGCCCTGGCAGCCGTCAATGTGACAAGCTCAACGGTGCTCAACTCGGTGCTGGAAGCGGCAGCTGAGAGCAAAACTGACGTGATCGTGCAGCTGTCCAACGGTGGCGCCCAGTTTTATGCTGGCAAGGGCTTCCCCGACAGCTTTCAGGCAAAGGTCTTGGGAGCTGTGGCGGCAGCCCAGCACGTGAACCTGCTGGCCGAGCACTACGGGGTGAGCGTTGTGCTCCACACCGACCACGCCAATCGCAAGCTGTTGCCGTGGATCGACGCCCTTCTGGCTGAAGGAGAAAAGTACTTTGAGAAAAATGGTCGCCCCCTCTATTCCTCCCACATGCTCGACCTCTCCGAAGAGCCGCTGGAAGAAAACATCGAAATCTGTGCCAGCACCCTCAAACGAATGGCCGCTCTCAACATGAGCATTGAGATTGAACTCGGAGTCACCGGGGGAGAAGAAGA
>JANQPW010000785.1 GCA_028285285.1 Silvanigrellales bacterium | reverse complement strand
TCTTCTTCTTCTCGGGAGTCGAGTGAATCACACAGGAGTCGCTGTCGAGCCCCAATCTGGAATTCCCTGCTCCTCCCGGAAAGGCTTGAGGGTCATGTGCTGGAGTTTCACATCCTCGAGATTCCCAAGATTGTGGGCTTTGACACCTTTCTGAGCAAACACCTGCCTGACCTTTTCTGAGCGGAGCCCGGCAGCACAGTAGAAGTAAACATCGCGTTCCTTTCCAAACTTCTGCACCAGCTGCTCCACCAATTTTTTGTCTTGAAGAACACGACTCGTCGGAAGCCAAAGTGCTTCGGGGGGAAGCCCCGTCTCGTCGATTTCATCACGCTCCCGAACATCAACCAAAATTGGCTTCTTGGGACCAGCTCGGCGACTCTTGATCAGCGCGAAATCTGGGGCAAGGTGCGCGACGTCGTCTTTCCTCTGGGTAGAGGGAGTGCTTGAATCTGGCAGAGCGGGACTCTTCAACACTTCCCATAGGTTGAGATGGTTGTTCTGCAGCAGCCCCAAGCGTTCCAGATCAATGTCTGAGAGCTCGGGAATCTTCTGGGTTCGAAAAAGGCGATCCCAAACAGAAAAAATTGTTGAGAAGTTGTAGTCACCCACCTCACGATGAATGGTGTGATGCATCGCATGGTATCTCGGGGTGACGAGAACATGGTGTAGCCATTTTTCAAGACGCTTAGGGAGATCAATGTTTGCATGGTGAAACTGCGAAGCCATGTTCAACACAATTTCAAAAACCATAAAGGTGAAGGCTGTTGGACCCAACAACACAAGCCAGCCAGCCTTAATAGCCGATGAAATGAGAAGCTCGCCGGGGTGATAGCGAAGAGCGGTGAGAACGTCGAGATGCGTGTCGGTGTGATGCACCCGGTGCGTGCGCCACATGAAGGTGACTCGGTGAAACCAACGGTGTTTTGCATAGTCAAAAAAGTCGAATGCCAAAATGCAGAGGGGGATCTCAATGAGCAGAAATGCAGTAGGCTCAAGCCCAGTGAAACCTCGGAGCCACGGCAAAAGGCCCACCCCAGATTCTGAGATGGCGTGGGTGAGCGCCACAAAGGGTGTTGCGATCAAAACACGAAACGCAATATTGTTCAAAACGGCGAGTTTGATCGAAAAGAAGATCCGATCCTTTCGCGATTCCTTCCAGGCGCGCAAGGGGTGTCGCCCTTCAACAAAAAACATAATGACAAGCAGGCCGAGGAAAAGGGCCAACCTGAGGATCGGGTTCTCACTGATCATCATCGCTCCTTTTTTAGGCACATCTACCACCTTGGTTTTCCAAAGAAAACAAGAAAGTCTTTAAGGTTCGTATAGAAGCATTTGATGCAAAGTTCAGCAAAGAGCTCTCCCAATGTGGCTGTTTACAATAGGTTTTTCAAACAATTCATTGAGACATTTGATATGTGGCCGATGACAAAACCTCACTATGGGAGGCTCAGTCCATCATGAAAAGAAACCGTTTCACATCCATCATTGTCATCGCATCGTTCACAGCCATCAGCTCCGCTTGCGGATCGGAAATTTCCGACGCCCTTGAAGCTGCTGAACAACTTCAGGCCCTTCAAGATGACCTCGGGGAAGACGGTCTCACAGAGGCAGACATTCAACTCGCGTTGACCGCGGCACTTGATGAGGACTTGACTGACGCGTCTGGCAACATCATCACACTCACCGAAACTGAGTTTGAGACTCTTGGCGACCAAACCAGCTCGGAACTCAGCGCCGAGTCAGAGCTCACCGAAGAGGTTGAAGCTGTAGATCCCTCAAAGAAGTATCTCGTGAAGGCCTTTCTTGACGCAGCCGTGGCCAGGGCCATGGACGACGCCGACACAGATGGAGATGATCTCCTCGACTACGATGAGTGGCTCGCGGCGAAGTTTGCCGATGACGTTGTCCCCAGTGATCGCCGGCAAGATGCTTTTGTGGCGGCGAACGCCTACTGCCCCCTGAAAGACGATGACGCAGAGACGCTCAATTCCGATGAATTGCGCTGCATTCTGAGAAGAGCCATTGGCAAGCGCTTGAAGGAATACTATCAGTCTCTGCCTGAGGGCACTCGAAAGGAAAAGCGGGAAGAGCGCAGAGTTGCCAGAGGGGAGAAGTTCAAAACGGAGCTTGGTCTTTCGGGTGAACTCACAGAAGAGCAGAAAGAGACTCTGAAGGGCAAGGTCAAGGAACAAAAAGAAAAGCGCGAAAAGAAACGAAAGTCTCTCGACGAGCTGAAAACTCTGAAAACGACCGACCCGACAAACTACAAAAAGGCCGTTGAAGAGAGAAAAACGAAAAGAACGACTGCAAAACCCAACATCAAAAAACCCCGCGCTGCAAAGCCAAAAGCGACTGAGTGAGCTCGCAAGACAGCGAGCACCAAAATGTGCTGCTCCCTAGAAGGGATCAATAGGATCAACAGGGTCTGGCGACTTCGATTCGCCCAAGAAGGGTTGAGGGTTTCCAGCAAGGCCAGGAGCCTGAATGGAGTGACACGCCATCACTCCATCTCCATGAAAGTGGCAAAAGAGGTTCCGAGCTGAGTCTGTCTGATCTGCCAATCGAATCCCCAACTCGACCCCAATATCTTTATCACCTTTTGCTTTCCATGAGCTAAACTGAAGCAGCTGTGCACCCTCTGCGAGAGGCTTAGACTTGATCTTCAAAAGAGTTTTTCTCATCGCCTCAACAAGATCTTCCGGGGTGTACACCACCGGTTGATCTCCCTTTGGCTCGGAGTCTTCGTTTTCACCCGACAACGCGGGGTTCTCCGCGCCATCATCGTTTCCCGGTGAGCCATTTCCCTCTTCCGGTCGCACGCTCGATGAATCATCATCGCCACGCGAGGCGCCACAGCCCGTGACGCCCATCGCAATCACAGCCAGCGTGCCCACTAGGAAAGAAGGTGATGCGATCGTCACTGGGGAACCTCGTGACAATCCAATTCTCCGGGATCGTGCTCATGGCAGAAGAAAGTTGCATAGACCGCATCTTCGCGATTGCCATAGTAGTACTTCAACGTTGCCCCATCACCGTCTTCGTTCCTCAAAGTTGTGATGGCATAAATCTGACTGTAGGCCTCTTCACCCAGTTCGCTGCGGAATTCTTCCAAACCAATCGCACTCAGCTCCACGAGATTTTCAGGAGTCAAAATCTCTCCATCTGCAAGTGCTGCGCCGCTGCCAAACAGGCCTGCCACCGCCAAAAGGCCAGACAAAGCTCCGGCTGCCGCTCTGAAACTCAATTGCTTCAACATATCTTTCTCTCCTCTTCAAAAACGAAACACAGCTCCAGGCACCTCAACTGGACCAGCTCTTCTCTTACCCGGAGTTGACAGCACACTAATACAATATTATTGCAATAGCAAGCGAGCACAACGAACCTCCAAGGGTTGCAAATCCAACGCAAATCAGACTGAGGAACAAGTCATGTCACACTTTTTTCACTCCACCAAAACACACACCTCCCGTCTTTTGCTGTCGTCACTTCTTGGAGTGAGCGCAGCTCTGAGCGCCTGCTCGAGCGAGAGTTCTGACTCAGAAAAAGAGGTTCAAACTTTTCAAAATGCAAAAGTCGTTGTCGTTGAGGGCAGCGAAACCCTCAACATTTCTGAGTCCAGCGCCAGCGGCACAGGGGCCTTCGCGTTCGTGGACTCCCTGGGCTCGGCTGACAGCGGCTCTCACTTTGATCTCACATTGAAACTCGAAGATGGAGGAAAAGCAGAGCTGGTCGCGTACACCAGCGATAGCCTTCAGGGTGGTGTCACCTACACACTGTCCCGCAGCGCGACCGCACTCTCGTTTTCGTATTCCAGTGGGGGTGTTACCAAAGACATCTCTAGCAGTCTCCCCACCGGGGACTCTGCATTTGATGCCACTGGAGATATCAACGTGTGGATCGATGTTCACAACAACGAGTCCCCCCTGCACACCCTAGCCTGGTCTGCGAAAGGGTTGACCAAAACGGCGGTGGGTGAAGGAGAAGCCTTCTTCAACTCAGAAGAGCTCCTCACGCCAGCCGAAAAGGCAAGCGGTTCCTACAGTTTTCCTGCCCAAAACGGAACAGGGCGTTTTTGGGGTGTGCGTCTTTCAAATGCGACGCTGACAGCCGCAACAAAAGGAGACCCTTTGTTTGAAGAAGGGAAAGAGTGACCTTGGCTTTTAGGCAGGAGGAAAGTTTTGCCAGCAAATAGAGTGAAATCTTGGCTCTCTGCGGTGTGCATCGGAAGTGCCCTTTGCGTTCCCTTTCAAGGCACCTCCTTCGGCGATGAGTCAGGTCTCAACACGGTTGTCGCCGCCGACCTGGTGGGGCAGTTTGATCTTTCCGAAAGTGAAGCCAGTGACCGGTTCGACATTCGCGGTGTGGAACTGGGGCTATATGGCCCGATCGACCACACTTTTGACGGCAAGTTCTCCAT
>JANQPW010000476.1 GCA_028285285.1 Silvanigrellales bacterium | reverse complement strand
CATACTCCGCATTCTTCTCTTTGTACGTTAAAGCACGCATGTACTGGGTTTTCGACATCCACCCAAAAAGCAGGAGAATTCCCAGCAGGCTAAAAAAATTGGGAATGATGAAAGAGGCAACAATGATCACGATGTAAAGCGTTGGAATATTTGACCAGATCTCGACCAAGCGCTGGCCAATGAGATCAAACCTCCCGCCAAAATAGCCCATCGAAAGACCGAGAGCCACGCCAAAGACATACTCAAAGAGGGCCAAAGCCATGGCAAAAAAGATTCCAATACGGAAGCCATAGATCAGGCGGGCCAACACGTCGCGGCCGGCCGTGTCGGTTCCTAAATAGTGAGCCAATTCCCAATTGGGCGCGCCGGGAGCCGGCAAATCAAAGTCATTTTCATAGGCACTGAAAGGTATGAGAGGCATGATCACGAAGTCTTCGGAGTCTCCACCCTCGGCTTCAGCGGCCATGAGCTGCTTCAAATCGCGGTAGTTGGTCTCGTACTCGTAGCCCATTCCAAAAGTAGACCCGGGAATTATCTCACCGTAGGCCGGAAAGTAGAGCTCTCCCTGATAGCGCACAACCAAAGCCCGGTTGCTTGCTAAGAGCTCAGCAAAACACGAAAGAACGACGAGCACACTCAAAATCACCAACGAATAATATCCTCGGCGGATGCTTTTGAAACGCTGCCAGCGCCGTCGTGTGAGAGGTGAAACTCGAATCATTTTTACCCCTCAGTCAAACTTCACACGCGGATCAACCACGGCGAGGATGAAGTCTGAAAGAAGATTCCCCGCAAGAACGGATCCGGCGGTGAAGACCAAAATGCCCATCACTGTAGGGTAGTCGCGCTGTACTAGGGCGTCGTAGCCCAGAAGCCCTAAGCCATCGATGGTAAAAATCGTTTCCACCAAAAAGCTTCCCCCCACCAAGATGGTGATGGAAGCGCCAACGTATGGCGCTAGGCTCACCAAGCTGTTGCGCAAGGCATGTCCCATCACAGCACGCCGAAAGCTCACACCCTTGGCCATGGCCGTGCGCACATAGTCAGCCGAAAGGTTTTCAAGCAAAGCGTTCTTCATCAAAAATGTCAGAAGCGCAAGAAGGCCAAGCAAGTACGAGGCAATGGGGAGCACCGCGTGCCAGGCGAGGTCCAGGAACTTTTCGACAAACTCCAACTCATCAAATCGATCACTCATGTGCCCGCTCATGGGAAAAATGTCCCACCGCGCCGCAAAGAAAATCAAAAGCACAATGGCCACCACAAAGCTGGGCACAGCTTGAAACACAAACAATGCCACACTGGAAACGGAGTCAAAAAAGCCGCCATGCCGAATGGCTTTGGCTATGCCCAGGGGTATGCAGATGAGGTACATGAGCAAGAGGGTCACTGCCCCATACCCCGCTGTCACAGGAAGCCGGGTCAAGATCATGTCAATCACGGGCTCCTGGTAGCGAGTCGACTCTCCGAGATCCAGCTTTAAGGTCTTGCCAAGCCAAATCAAATAACTCTCATGCACGGGCTTGTCGAAGCCATAAAACTCTCGCAGTTCCGCCAATTGCTCTTCATCCAGCACCTGCGATCCGAGAGAGTTGCCCCCAGCCCCTTCTCCCCCTGCCTGTGCCGCTGCGATCATGCGATCGATGGGCCCTCCGGGAACAAAGCGGGTGATGCCAAACACCAAAATGGTGATGCCCAACAGAGTGGGAATCACCAAAAGGAATCTGCGCAAAAAGTAAGCTGTCACGGTCGGCCAAGCTCCCCTTCCGGGTCAAAACGAAAAGATTGGTGCACACGGTACCATAGCCGTAAAGAATATCGAACCCTCTCAAACCTTCCTCAACCTTCTCCAAGGCTGGAGGTGCAGAGCTTCTGTCAATTTGTTAGACCCCTTTGGATTCCCTTGGTCGTGCTGACCAATTCGAAAAAGGAGAAATACATGACCAACCCTGCGGAACAAGTGATTGTCATCACAGGCTCTTCAACTGGAATTGGCGCTGCCACAGCCATAGAGTTCGCTAAAAGAGGCTTCTCTGTTGTGGCAGGTGTGCGCACGAAAGCTGATCAGGAAAGGCTGAAGACCCAGGGCACAGATGCCATCCTCCTCGACGTGACCAAGATCGATCACATTCAAAAAGCTGTGTCTCATGTGGAAAAAACATACCCTGATGCCAAGTCTGTTTCACTGGTGAACAACGCCGGAATTGTTCGGGCCGGCCCCTGGGAACTCGTGCCAGCCGATCACCTGCGCACCCAATTTGAAGTGAATGTTTTTGGCCTTGTCGACACCACTCGGGAGTTTTTACCACTCATTCGCAAAACCAAAGGCCGGATCGTGAACATCAGTTCCATTTCAGGGCGCATTGGCTCTGCTTTCTTGGGCCCCTACTGTGCTTCAAAAGCCGCTGTGGAAAGCATCACAGACAGCATGAGAAATGAACTCAGACCCTTTGGTGTTGAGGTTGTGTCTGTGAACCCTGGCCCCATCGACACACCCATATGGACAAAGAAAACCGACACGCAAAAAGCTGTGACCGATGGACTCAAAAACCCCGAAACGGGCATTTACAGTGACGGCTTTTCACAATTTGTCGCCACATTCGAAAAGGCCGAAAAGAATGCCGAGCCTGTCTCGAAAGTCGTGGAAGCGATTGACACAGCCTTGCATGCACCCAACCCGCAGACGCGGTACTACGTTGGAAAGGGAATACGATTTGCTGCTTCTCTTTCGTCTCACCTTCCGGACAGAACTTTGGACTGGGTCCTCTCAAAAATGAACTGATTGTTGCCACAACGTGCAATCTCGTCGTTCTCGACAGGCTGTGCTCAAGCCAACGCAGAGGCAAATTCAAACACAACTGGCCGAAACGGCGCCAGCCCGACCAATAGGTGCCAGCTTCGGGCTTTCCGA
>JANQPW010000760.1 GCA_028285285.1 Silvanigrellales bacterium | reverse complement strand
TCATGAACACCCCTTCACGCATTCAACTGAGCTCGGAAACTCTCCAAAACGAGGCCTTCCAAAGATTGGCTGATCAAACACTCGGAGAACGTTGGCGGCCTTATTTCGGAGGCCTCACGACGGTGAGCCTTGCGCCAGAAAACGGCGAGTTCTTGTTGGGTGCGCAACCCTATCAGGGAAACTTTGGTGGGCTGCAGCTCCGAGCCGCTCCAGAAGTGAGTTTCCGCCGCCAGGAAGGTGGGTTGCAATTGCAAGGACTCTCAGCGGCCCTAGGCGAGGCGGGTGAGGCCTTTGAACTCGTGGACTTGCAAGCTTCGCGTGCGTTTCAGGCCCACATGGAAACAAGTCAAGAGCGTGTGCTCAACTTCCCACTGGCATTCTTTTCCGATGTTTCTGGAGGGGGTGCTGCGCCTTTCCAAGTCGTGCGTGCTGTCGCCGAGCTTTTGGCAATGGGCATTCCCGACCTGCAGAACGGCGTTGATATCCACATTCCTGAGGCAAACATGAACGTGCTGCGGGAAACTCTCCTCCCAGAGATCGATCGCAACCCGCCTGCAGGCTTGGTGGCCGCTCACTTGCTGGCGTTGACCCGTGAGCTGCGTGTGAATTTCAGGGCCGACTCAGCACTTTTGTCTCTCTCCCACTTTCGAGATCATTCCTGCACGCTTCGACTGTCGGGGCTTCCCGTTGTGGGAGAAATGGACCTTGAAGTGAATTTTTCGCAGGGTGTGCGCCTGAGCAATGCATCGGTTGAAGGTGGGGTGATCCGTTTTCCAGTGGAAGGTGTTTCGGCGCAGTCTGGATTTGTGCGCACATCGGTGGATCGGATTGAGGTGACAGAGTCGAGAGTAGAGGTGGTTGTGGGCAGCTTGGTGCGCATTCCTGTGTTGGTCGCCGACGACCTTTCCACAAGTCAGGAAGACACGGGGGCAGCAGCGAGGCTCGAGAGCGTGAGTTGTGATTCCTGAGCGAGGTGGAAGATGGTACTACGAAGCGGTGTAGATAAGCTTTCCTTTTTCCTGAAGCTCTGGGCCACGTCAGTGATTGGGAGACAGCAGTTGTCGCAGCGCTTCGGCGGTCTTTTCCGGGTCGTGCTTCGCTAGGTAGAGGATCTGTTCTTTTTCTGAGAGCTTCTCAAAGGGAACTTCCTCTTGCACCTGAACCCGCTTGGCCGTTGAGCCCGAGCGCTCTAGTTCGTAGTCAACCAAAGAGAACTCTTCTTCGCCGCGTTTTTCAGGGTCAAAGGTCAACCAGCGGAAGTAGGGTTTGAGAAGGGCAATGTAAAGGAACACCATTCCCACGATGGCGACCACAGCAAATATCCCTGCTTTCACAAGGGAAGTGCGCTGGGCAATGAGATTCGCTCTCTCCGCCATCTCATATTGATCCATTTCAAAGGGAGCGTTTTCTACTGTTATGGAGTCGCGATCTTCCACAAAGCCAATGGCGTTCTTCACAAGCTTGGTGATTGTGGCCAACTCTTCCGGGCTGCGATCGGAATAGGTACCATCAACGTGTTTACCGTCTACAAGCACAGCCACACTGAGTTTTTCAGGGCGGCCAATGGGCTCCACGATGCGACTTGTGGTTTTCTTGATTTCGTAGTTGAACTGCTCTGTCGACTGCTTGGAGCTATTGGAAAGTCCTCCACCTGCTTGAGAACCATCTTCTCCAGGAAGGTTACTTTTTGCTCCTGGCACTCCCGTTGGGTTCATTCCTGATCCGTCTGTTGAGTGCTCTGTGACTTCACTGGAACGAATGGCGGAGCGATCGGGGTCAAAGTCTTCAATGGTTTTTTCGATCTGTGTGAAGTCGACCTCGGCCTGCACCTTTGCGACAACTTTGTTGTGTCCCACAATACGGCTCAATATGTCGATGATCTTGCTTTCCATTTCCTTTTCAATGCGCTTTTGGTAGGCGCGCTGCGTTGAAGTGATGGTTTCGTGGCCACCCGTTTGATCATCAGCCTGGGTGAGCATGTTGCCTTCCTGATCGATGATGGCGATTTGATCCGTTTCGAGACCCTCCACGCCTCGGGCAACAAGGTGAAGAATTCCCTGAATTTGGCGCTGGCTCAGGTTTTTTCCGGGTTGAAGCCGTAGTGAAATGCTCGCGGTTGCTGATTTCTTTTCGTCGGCAAAAATGGTGTCGTCGGGAACAACGATGTGCACTCGTGCGGTTTCCACAGGCTCCAATCGCCGAATGGTTCTCCCCAGTTCGCCCTGGATGGCCCGTAGTTTGGAAATGCGCTGATCAAAGTCGGTTTGTCCAAAACTCTGTTCATCGAACTTTTCCCAGCCCACGCCAGAGCCCGAGTTGGGCAAGCCATCTTGTGCAAGCAGCATGCGAAAGTCGAGCATTTTGTCTTGCGGAACTGAAAGGTTGCCACCCTCAAGCTTGAAGTTTTTTACGTTGTTCTTCTTCATAAGAGCGAGAATTTGCACCTGATCTTGGTCAGAAAGGTTTGTGTAGGCGAGCTCTAGTCGAGAAGAGGGGCTCCACATTACTGCGCCAATGATCAGCACAAAAAAAGTCAAGACCCCCGATGCCAACGCTATCTTGCGCCCGCGCGTGAGCCCACTGTAGAACACAACCGCCTGGTTTCGAAACTGGGTGGCAAACTGGCCAATTTGTTCAATCATTTAAATCAGACCTGCATTCTCATGACTTCTTGGTAGGCTTCTACGGTCTTGTTTCGCATTTGCACAGCCATGTTTAAGGCGAGTTCTGCCTTGGTCACAGCCAACATAGTTTCGTGCAAATTCACCGGCTTTCCAGAAGCCAGATCGAGACCCGCCGCTTCGCTCTCTTTAATAGTTGCATTGATCTCCTTCAGACCGTGTTTGAGCAGGTCTGAAAATTCGGAGTCATCATTTCCTTCTTTCTGGCCTTCAACACCTGCATTGGATCGCATTGTGCGTAGTTGACGCTCAATGTCTCCAATTGAGATGTTTGATGGATTCACTGCCTTCATATTTCACTCCTTTTAGCCGCGTCCAATTTTCAGAGCGGTTTCAGCCATAGACTTTGTTGAGTTCAGGGCTGTGGTGTTGGCCTCGAAGGCGCGGGTACTTGTGATGATGTTTACCATTTCTTCCATGACAGAAATATTGGGCATGTTCACAAACCCTTCTTCGTCGGCGTGTGGATGATCGGGGTTGAACACACGCTTGGGTGGGTTCTTGTCTTCTGAGATCCCAACCACCTTTACTTCTTTGAGTTCATTGTCGAATGCTGAACGCATCAAGTTTTCAAATTTGTCTCCAGCCGATTGAGCGGTGTAGACCACGTCTTTTCTGCGGTAGGGGCCGCCTTCGTCGGTTTTAGTGGTGTTTGCATTGGCAATGTTTGTTGAGAGAATGTTAAGTCGCACCCGTTCCGCAGAAAGGGCCGAGGAACTCACTTGCAAACCTTTCAAAAAACCCATGGGTTACCTCCTAGCCGCCGTTGATACCGTATCGCAACATTGCAAGTCTGCGATTGAGAATCTCGACTGTGAACTGATACAAGATTTGGTTTTCAGCAAGCTCTGCCATTTCGCGATCCACATCGACCGTATTTCCATCGTTGCCAATAGACTCGGTTGCCTTCACATGCAGGTCGGGTTGAATTGAGCCATCTCCGTTCACTCCCTGACCTCTGCGGTGACTCTCGTGGGTGGTTGACAACGGTGGTGAAATGCCGCGGTTGAGAGACTTTTGCAGTTGCGACTCAAAGTCATATCCCAGCGCCCGATATCCGGGCGTTTGGGAGTTTGCAATGTTGCTGACAATGACTTTTTGTTTTTGAAGGCGGTGACTCAGTGTGCCTTCAAGAGTGTTGTCGCCTTTTGAAAAGAGGGGGTTCTTTACAAGGCCCAT
>JANQPW010000749.1 GCA_028285285.1 Silvanigrellales bacterium | reverse complement strand
TCGAATCTCCAACACGGAGCTCCCCGCAAATCTCGTCATGCCCCTGGGGCAACTCATGTGGAAAGAAACCGAGGAAGGGAAGCTCGCCATTCGCTTTTTCGAGCAAGAGGAATTGACGGAGTAACCGAACCATGAGTCCCACTTCAAAAACTCCTCCCCCCCAACGAGCCATGTTGCTGGGCTCGGGTGAGCTGGGCCGCGAAGTGGCCATTGAGTGGGCTCGCCTGGGTGGAGAAGTCATTGCCTGCGATCGTTACGATAACGCTCCCGCGATGCAGGTTTCAGCCTCTCGGCGGGTCTTCGACATGGCCAACGCAGAAGCCTTGCGAGAGGCCATTGTCGCCGTGAAGCCCGATGTGATCATTCCCGAGATTGAAGCCCTGGCAACAGAAGTGCTCTTGGAGTGTGAAGAAAAAGGGTTGTGTGTCGTAGCGCCCACAGCAGTGGCGGCCCACACAACCATGAACCGCGAACGCATTCGACGACTCGTGGCCGAAAAGCTCGACTTCCCCACTTCGGCCTACCGCTTTTGCGACAGCTTAGCAGAGCTTCAAGAGGCCGTGGCTGACCTGGGCACGCCTTGCTATGTGAAGCCTGTGATGAGCTCGAGCGGCAAGGGCCAAAGTCGGGTGACCTCTGCAGACCTTTCTTCGCTCACCAAGGCCTGGGAGCATTCCCAAACCTCTGGCCGAGTCAAGGGCAGCCACACCCGCGTGATTGTTGAGTCTCATGTTCCCTTTGAAAGCGAGTTCACGCTTCTCACTGTTCGTTCCCTATCTGGTGTTTCTTTTTGCGAGCCCATTGGCCATGTGCAGAACAATGGCGATTATGTTGAAAGCTGGCAACCTCACCCCCTGCCTTCCGCTCAACTCAAACGAGCCCAGGCCATGGCCGAAACCCTCGTGAATGAGTGGGGAGGGTATGGCCTCTTTGGGGTGGAATTTTTTAGCACCGAAGATGAGGTCGTGTTCTCTGAAGTGAGCCCTCGGCCCCACGACACAGGCTTAGTCACTTTGAGCAGCCAAGACCAGAGTGAGTTTTCTTTGCACGCCCGAGCCATTCTCGGTCTTCCCATTCGCGCCCTTGACTTGGCTTTGAAGCAGCCTTCCGCGTCTGTGGCCATTCGGGCGACTCACAGCAGCGAAGCTCCGCAACTTCGGGGAGTGGATGAAGCCCTGCGGGTTCCTCACACAGATGTGAAGATTTTCAACAAGCCAACAGCTCACCCTGGACGACGTTTGGGGGTGGTGCTGGCTCGAGGGAACTCTCTTTCCGAAGCTCGCGAGCGGTGTCAGCGAGCTGCCGCCCAAATCCACATGGATTGAATTCGCCTCTACTGAGAAGCCTTGCCATACTCCAAACTCAGCAAAAAACCATACTCAAGGGCGAGGTCTTTCAGAGCTTTGTAACGACCTGATTGTCCCCCATGGCCGGCTGACATATCCATTTTCATCAGTAGCGGCCCCCTGCTTTTTTGTGCTTCTTTCACTTTTCGCAGCTTCGCAATCCACTTGGCAGGTTCCCAATACTGAACTTGCGAGTCATGAAATCCAGAAACAATGAGCAAAGGGGGATAGGCCTGAGCGCTCACCTGATCGTAAGGGGAATAAGACAACATGTAGTGAAAGGCTTCCTCTTCCTGAGGATTGCCCCACTCATCGTATTCAAATGTGGTGAGCGGAATGGTGTCGTCGAGCATAGTCGTGACCACATCAACAAAGGGAACACCTGCCAAAACCCCTGCAAAAAGAGCTGGTCTCTCGTTCATCACTGCACCCATCAACAAGCCTCCGGCACTGCCTCCCATGGCATAGAGCCCGCCTGGCCGGGCATAGAGGTGTTCGATGAGGTGCTCTCCACAATCAATGAAATCGTTGAACGTGTTTTTCTTTCGAAAGAGCTTGCCATCTTCATACCAAGTGCGACCAAATGTCTCGCTGCCCCGAATGTGCGCAATGGCAAAAACAAACCCCCGATCGACCAAACTGAGTCGAGAGCTGGAAAACGATGGAGGAATGGAAATTCCGTAAGAGCCGTAACCATAGAGAAGAACGGGGGCTGTGCCCCTTCGTTCAAAGAGATCCTTGCGATACACCAACGAAATAGCAATGGCCTGGCCATCACGCGCCCGCGCAAAAATGCGCTCACTGCCATAGTTGCCACTTTGGAACCCCCCACCCACTTTCTGGACTTTCTTCACCTCACGCTGGAGGCTCTGGAGATCCACATCAAGCGTTGTGGGGGGAGTGGTCATCGAGGAATAATGCAACCGCAATTGGGTCTGATCCACCTCAGGATTGGAGCCCAGGCTCGCGCAGTGAGCCACCTCATCAAACACGATCTGTCTCCCCTTTTCTCCCTTCCAGTCAGAGACAATGACCCGATCGACGCCACTCTTCCGGCGCACCACGGCCAAGTGATCGGCAAAAACCTCAAAATCCACCAGGAGCTCGCCAGGAACATGGGAAACGATCTCCTCCCACTCTTCGAAGCACATTGTTCTTTCACGATCACAACGCACCAAGCGAAAATCGGTTGCCCCTTTGTTGCTCCGAAGAAAGACCATGTTTCGCGGGGCAATCACCGCATCGTAGAGATGTCCTCTTTCTCGCTGCACAAGACTTTGGGGTTCCCCTTTTCCACGGGAGTCCATGAGCAGAGTCTCGCTGGTGAGCGTGGAGTGGCACTCAATCTGAACAAACTCACGACAGCGAGAACGCTGAACAGACAGGTGAAAGCTTTCATCGGGCTCATGAAAGAGGACTCGAGGCTGCTTCTGTGAGTCAGGATCTCCCATGGTGGTTGAAATGACATCACAGGATCGGAGCGTTTGTGGATCGTTTCGAACACAACAAACAGACTGGTTGTCGGCAAGCCAGCACACATCTGTGGAGAGCCCACCCAACGAAAGACTGATGTTGTTTTGCGACGCAATCTCTCGCACACGCAGCTCGAACTGGCGTCTTCCCACAATGTCAACGGTCCAAGCCACATGAGTGCCATCATCAGAAACAGCCACCTCGCCGAGATCAAAAAAGTCGTGGCCTGCCGCTTCCCGATTGCCATCAATCAAAATCTCCTCTGCAGCTTCAAGAGAAGCTTTCTTACGGCAAATCAGCGGAAAGTCCTGCCCTTCCTCAAAGCGACGATAATAGTAGTAGCCCCTCATCAACACCGGCACACTTTCATCTGCACCGGGCAGCCGTTCCTTCATTTCTTCAAACAGGGAGTCGATCTGCTGCTTGGCAGGAGCCACTGCCTTTTCAAGATAAGCGTTCTCAGCCTCCAGATATTCTTTGACGGCGACATCATCTCGTTCGCGCATCCAGTAATATGGGTCGCTGCGGGCCACGCCGTGCGTGTTGATGACATGCTCCTTCTCAGCGGCCCGGGGTTCAGGATGCCCTTGATGAAAGGCAGGAAAATGGAAATTCTGGCTCATGACTTCAACTCCTCATTGCGGCGCTTTGGCCTGATCAAGAAGAATACCTTTCATCGAGCTGAAAGCCATGTTCAGAGCATCACAAATGAAGTCGCAACTCTATGACAGCCTGATGTTGGAGCTAGGCGGGAATGCGGCGAGGCATGACGGCCCCGCGATACTGGAGAGAAATTCCTTTTCCATACTCGCTCACAATCTGCATATCGCAGGCGCTTTCCCGAAGGATTTTTCTCATTTCGGAAAGCCGTCGGTCGAGAGCATTGTCACTCACGGCTATTTTCCCCCAGATGGCCTTCTTGACCACATCTTTGGGAACGAGAACTCCCTCACTTTCCAGAAGAACCTGGAGAAGTTCAGCTTGCAATGGCGAAAGATAGACCGTGTTCCCTCCTGCCTCAATATAACGTTTGCGCACATTGAACCGGCCAGAACCCAGCTCAATGAACTCGCTTGAGTTGCGAACAGTCATTTCACACAGTCGGGCTTTGAGCCGCGCGAGCAACTCGGGTTTGGCTATGGGCTTCAAAACAAAATCATTGGCTCCCGCCGCAAGAGCCCTGCCAACAAGATCCGGCTCGGTGTCTGCTGTGATCACCAAAATGGCAGCTTGCGGCCAAACGGACCGAATTTTGGGAATGTGATCCAGCCCGAGCCCCTGGTTTTTGAGGTGAACATCCACAAAAACCGCCAGAGGGGAAAGTGACGCCGCTTTTGCCAACATCTCTTCAGCATTTGCAAAGGAATGAGAATGGAGCTGAGTGAAGCCAGCAATCAATTGGGCCACCGTGGGGTCATCATCGAGGGTGATCGTGTACTTGTCTTCGTGCAGCATCTGATCTCCTTGCCAAACAAAAGCCACAGGCTCGGCTGGTTTCTTCTTCACACAGGGGTCTTCGGTCAGATTCTGTCTGAATCTGAATACTCTTTTGTTTATTCATAATTTCAAAGAGTTACTTCTCAGTAAATGAAAGACATTTCTGGCCTTTTCGGCTCATCTTCCCAAGAGACCCCCAACTTTGACTCAATTTGCAAAACTTTCGCCCCAAAAAGCGAAGCGAAAACCTGCCCCTTTTGCGATTTTCAACCCTAGCTATCGGCCCAAATGGACCCATCAGCAATTTTTTGGAAAGGAAACATCATGAAAATTAAACGTTACCAAATCCAGGCGCCAGCACTTCTCAGCTCACTCATCAGCCTAGCCGCACCTGCCTGTGTGGGCCTGGAGCCCGTTCGCAACAACAACACAACAACCCTCACCACCAACGCATCGATATATGTTTACCAAAGCGATGCCGATGGTTTTCACACAAACACAGTTTTTGTGGATTCAGGCCTTAACGTGATGGCCTTTGACGCGCAGTTCACCGAGCAGCAAGCCACGAAGGCTGTTGAGTTCCTTCGAAGCAAAACTTCAAGCCCCATCAGCCACCTGGTCATCACTCATCCCAACCCAGACAAGTTCAATGGTGCTGGGGTTTTTCGAGCGGCTGGAGCACGTGTCATCGCTTCGAATGAAACGGCGAAGGCTCTTCCGGCCGTTCACAACTATAAGAAACAGTTCTTCGCAGAAACTGCGAAAATGTTCACAGAAAAAACTTACCCCAAGCTGGCACAGGTCGATGAGAAGTTCCAAAAGAGCCTTCAGATCAACCTTGGCAATGGTGTGAAGGTTTCTCTCACAGAACATGGAGTTGCTGGCGTTTCCTCAAACCAGACCACAGCTTTTGTTCCTTCTCTGAACGCCCTCGTGGTTGGTGACCTGCTGCACCCCAAGACCCATGCTTGGCTAGAAGGAGGAGTCGCGAGTGGGCAAGCGAACCCAGACCTCAACTCATGGAAGGCTCTGCTCAAAAAGCTGGGTTCCACCCGGGAACTCAAAGACGCAACGGTCTACGCGGGGCGTGGGCCAGACATGCTCCTGTCAGAGGCCGCAAAAGAACAGATCAACTACCTCAACAGAGCCCAAGAGCTTACTCAAGCGCACGTAGATCGGACGCCAGCTGCCGAGCCCTTCGGCGAGGCTTCATTGGGAGAACTCACCCAGTCCTTCGCCGAAGCCTTTCCTGGGTTTCAACACCCCTATCTCATTCAGTTTGGAATTTACGGACTGCTGGGTCAAATTGCCGCTCAGTGAGAACGGGGAGCAACCACAAGTTGTTCTCGCTATGAGACCTTCAACAACAACAGCTTTCACAGGGCCGCAATCACAATGCGGCCCCCGTGGTTGTTGCAGTGGGTCACGAAGTAAACTTCCTGATATCCACTAAGGTCGGTTCCCACAACGGGTATGTTCACACTCACTGGAGAGTTGGGAGACCCAGCTTGAGCGGCTTCGAAGGCCTTGGTCTTCAAAGGAGTGGTTCCGCCGGGAACCCAGAGATCAATCGCCGTAATGCCGTGACCAGCGTTTTTTTGGCTGACCGCTTGAAGACTGTGGGCAACTGACAGTTGGAACACGGTTGAAGAACCCACTTGGGAAACCGAAACCCTCGGGTTGTGACCCCGATCGGCAGCATCAAGATACAAACCCCGAATGACTGTGAGCGGTCCGGTGGTGTCTTGACCCGCTTGAGTGGTCTGACCAACGGTAACAGGATTGGCATAGACCTTTGTGCCATAGTTGCGGCCACCACCCTGGCGGTCGGAAACGTACGACCGTGGGCTGTTCGCATAGTAAGCACTCATGCGTTCAAAGTCTGAAAAAATGCGCATGGCAGAGCTCGAGTTTCGCCCTCCACGGCTGAGATCTTCCGAAGCATCGCCCTCCAACTCATCTCCTGCGCCGCACCCCGACAAGAAGGTTGCCGTTGTTCCGGCAGCAGCAGCTAAGCCCAGTTTTTTCAGTGCATCTCGTCGCTCGAACATGTTCTTCTCCCCCAAAATTCCGGTTGAAAGATTTCAATTCTAGCTCTGCATTATGAAATCAGGGGCGGCTTTGCAAGCCGGAAAAACTTAAACTTCATCTATGATTTCAAGGTGTCTGAATATTTGGACACCTCAAAGCAGGAGGTCACTTTCCTGTTGCGAAAACTTCACATGAAGAGCCGAGGGAGTGACCTCGGCTCTCAGTTTTTTGTGAATGTGAGAGGTGTGATGCGGATTCGAAAAACGGAGCTTAGGGAAGGGTGCACGACTCAAAGAACCATTGACCGACCAAATAGCGGGTCATGCTGTGAGAGCTGACCATTTGCCTTGCCCAAACTTCCAAATCAGCTCCACCGTTACGCAGTGTGATGGTTGGGGTATCTTGACCGCCATGAAAGTACACTTCGCCATTGCGCTCGGAGCGTCGCATGCCGTTGATGACCAGCTCCTGGCCTTGTTGCTCAACATTGTAGGAGAAGTTTTTGCGGATCAAAACGTCTCTGTCGAAATAGTTGTCTCGAACCACGATTTCCTTCTGGCTTTCTTCCACCAGATATGACGTCACACCAGCGCTGCGAACATGAGCCCTGGTCACCGTGCCGTCAAGGGGGTTGTCATACTGAACCACTTCAAGATCGCCAGCGTTGCAGCTCAGAAGAACCGTTTCTTGGTCGGCTGGTCGGGGCTGAAGATTGAAGTCATATGTCTCTGACACAAAGCTCTCTTCACCATTCGAGCAGTTGAACCAAACACTCACCGAGGAAACCTGTCGTTGACGATCATAGGCATCAAAGGGATAGAAAAAAGCCTCAAAAATCTTTGGTGCACCAGCTGCCGCTTGACCATATTTTGCAGCGAGAGTCGACTCATCGCCATCAAAGATGTACTGCATTTGAGTGTTGCGCAGGTCGCAGTTCTCATTCAGAATTTCGGTGTCGAAGCTCACATCAATCCACCGGGTGCTGTTGCCATAAAGTGGAGAGGTCACCGAAGCGCCATCGCGATCAATCACGATGTCACCATTCACCAGCCCATTTGCCCATGCCGGAAGTGAAACCACAGCTGCTGCAAAGAAGGCTGCGATGGTTGTTGTCTTTTTCATCTCATGCTCCTGAGTCACATCTCAAAGAAAGGTCGCGGCAATGGTGCGCGTGACCTCACGTGCACCGCCCAGTTGAGACAGGAGATTCTCAGAGCGGGCCATTGAAGTCAGAAGACCTTTGGCACCTCGCTTCTTTGTAAAGAGGTGGGGCCCAAGAATTTTGTGGGCTGATGAATCAACGAGGTCCCAGTTGTTCACCCAACGGAGGTTTTGCAAATAGAACTCGACGATCTTTTCTCTTTCTTCCGCAGTGCTTTTTTTGCTTTCATACATCCGCACCAAGAAGA
>JANQPW010000747.1 GCA_028285285.1 Silvanigrellales bacterium | reverse complement strand
CTGTTTATACCAGCTATATGGGTTTTTTATGGGGTGGTGACATGAAACTGTTTTTTGTTTTGAGCACGTTCTTGGCTACGACCGGATTTGCCGTGGCTTCGCCCTGCGACCACTCGGAGACGACCTTCCGCTGCCTTGAATATGTGCGCAACTACGATGGCGACACCATCACATTTCAAATCCCAAACGTTCACCCCCTTATTGGCTCACAGGTTTCGGTTCGACTCAAAGGGGTGGACACTCCTGAAATCAGCGGTTCAAAGCGTTGTGAGAAGCAACTTGCTGTTTTAGCAAAGAACTTTGTGCGAGAAGAACTGTCTCAGGCCCGGGAGATAGAGCTTCACGAAGCGGAGCGTGGCAAGTACTTCCGCATTTTGGGCCTCGTTTCATACGATGGCGATGAGTTGGCCGAACGCCTCATTTCAGAAGACTTGGCCTTGCCCTATGATGGCGGAAGCCGCGATGATCACGAATGGTGTGACCTGCTCCGACGGCACCGCTCCTCTCTTTGACAAACTTTTGGTGCTTTCCTTTTTTTGTTGAACACCTTCAGCAATTTTGTCTAGTGCTCCGAATTGACCACAGTTGAGATCTCCAGCTGACTGGATGGCACATTTGTTGCGTTCCTTTACGGCAGATGATCTCGAGGTTCTTTATTGGGAGACTATTGCGGAATGTTGTCAAAAATTTTTACACTGAAAACAAATCTGCTGCTGGGCATAGGCATTTGCATCACCGCTGTCGCATGTGGAGCCAACCTGTCTGACGATGACACAGAGAACCTCTGTGACAAAGAAGGAAGCGCCCGTGAAGTGAACCGACGACCACTGTTTGTTTCGCGACAGCTGCCTGCCGGACAACAGCCTGGTGGCACAACTCTCTACAGCCTGAACTCCCGACTGATGAAAACCACGCCCATTGTTGAAAGAGGAGCCGACAGCACCGACGCATGGGCACTTCGTGACACAAAACGGAGTCAGGTGTTCTTTTTAGAAAGGTTTTTCGGAAAACCAAGCCGCCTCACCCGACTCGCCTGTGAACCAAAAGACAAGGGTGTCGAACTCAACAACCTTCCTGAAAATGTGTTCGCACTCAGCTACATTGCCGACAGAGTGCTCACAGCGGTTGGCTGGAACAAAGGGGAAACGACAACTTTCTCGGAAGACTTCAGCCAAATCTACCAGTCGAACAATATTGTTCAGGTGAAGAACTCTAGGTTTGGTCTCGAAGAGGCTGACACACATTTGAACACATTGCTTGTTGACGACAAGGATCGTTACTTCGCGCTGTCAACGGGTTACTCTTTTGCTATTGGAAGCTCCGCACAGGCGCGCATTCTCCAGCTTGACCCCTACTTCCAACAGGTCGTAGCGGTACACGACATTCCCGAATGTGAAAACGCCTACCAAGACTACACCTATCAAACCTCAGCACAGTCTGTCGTTGTTGGGTGCAATCCACAATACTCGGGCCGTCAGGTGAATGAGAAAGTGACTTTGATCCACATAAAAATTGATAATGGCGTGCCGCAGTTCATCAACCTGGGTGTGAACCAGGCGAATGACGCACAGATCATTGCGCCAGGAGGCCTGAGCAAAGACGGCAAGTCCCTCTTTGTGACGGAATACACCACCGCCTCTGGAATGGTGAACTCGGAAGAGATTCTTCGTCAGGCGGTTCCTGGAAAATACCTCCGCAGCTATTGGATCAACCTGGAAAACAAAGAGGTTCAGCCGCTTGTCGGGGTGGCAGGTGACGTGATCTATGATCGCGCCGAGAAAAACTACGTGTACAGCTGCATGATTTCTTCCACAGATGGGAACTGTCGCAGATCTGTGTTCGGAGTTGCGAAAGAGGGGAACGAGCGAAATGTCTCCACCATTGCTCCCCTTTCAGCACCCTTCAATCACGACTTCTGGCACTTCGAACGCCCCCTCTTTTAAGAGCCCACCGGGAGCAGATCCCGGTAGAGCTGCACCCTGCGGTGCACAGACAGAATGTGGGGGTCGTCAAGCTCTTGGCTCGGAAGCCTTCCAAGATCATCACCAATGCAACACGGCAAACTGATGGCATCAACCTGAATGGGAACTGGACGTGCTTTTTGCTGAGGGGTGAGCGCGCTTTTCAGTCTTTCGAGAGAGGCCCCAAGGCTTGCATGTGAATGCACAAAGGCCAAGACCACGCGATGTGTTGCCTCTGGCAAGCGGAGCTCCGCCTGCTCGATGAGCTCGGGATAAAGCTCAAGCCGCTGCACATCTTCGCACTCATTCCTCACGCGCTCCCACACATTCTTCATGGCAGGATCAACAGAGTGAACACTCCAGCGGGTCATGTGGGCCACGTAGAGACCCGTGCGGGGGTACTGGCCATCACCAACAGACACGAAAGCCACTCCCTCGTCACGGTGATCGAGCCCCAGCAGCACCCGGGCTTGGTCAAAAACACCAATTGATTCTGTGATCTCTTTGACGTTTGGATAAAAGCCCGAGCGGAGCAGGCGCGGGGCGCTTTTTTGTCCAATAAAGAAGTCCAGATATTTCAAACTGGGCTTGGCAACCACAATGCTCATACTGCGGTTTGTTTCCGTCACCTCAATTTCCATTTGTGCGAAACCCCCAAAGCCGATAGAAGCGCAATGGCGGGAGGTTCTCATTGATGGCACAGGCTCTGCAAGAGAAAATCAGAAAATCCATGGTTGCAGCTATGGCTGACTTTCGCATGATTGAGCCCGAAGACCGAGTCATGGTGGCCGTGTCGGGTGGTAAAGACAGCACAACGCTGCTGTTGATGCTCGAACAGATTCAGAAACGAGCTCCTTTTTCCTTCTCAATACAACCGGTGATCCTTGACCAAAAGCAGCCCGGATTCAACGTTCAAGAGTTTAAAGAGTGGCTGAAGACGCGTGGCCATGAACTTGTCGTGTTAGAAGAAGACACCTATTCCGTTGTGAAGGAAAAAACATCTCCTGGAAAAAGCTACTGTCGTGTGTGCTCACGACTGCGGCGTGGCATTCTCTACACATTTGCCCACAACAATGGGTACAACAAGATAGCCTTAGGTCATCACAGAAATGATTTGAACGAAACAGCCCTCCTCAACATGTTTTACGGAGGCAAACTCGCAACCATGCCTCCCTATTTGCGGTCGGATGACAAAAGAAACACAGTCATTCGCCCTTTGGCCTATGTGGCCGAACGAGACATTCGCAAACTCGCTGAGCTTGAAAAATACCCCATCATCCCTTGCCAACTCTGCGGCAGCCAAGACGGTCTGATGCGCCAACGTGTCAAAGCGTTTCTTGAAACCATGGAGGGTGAATATGAGGGTTTAGGCTCGAGCATGCTGGCAGCTCTCGGAAAAGTTGACCCGAACATGCTCCTCGACCCGCGGTTACGGAACGATGGTAGGGGAACCCGAAACGGTCATCACGTCAACAGTCACACGGATCTCTGAATGCTTGCAGTCGTTCGAATCGTTGTCGCCTGTGATCACAAGGCCCACATCGGCACGACCCTCTTGTTTTGCCAGCAGTGAGAGTTTCTCTGCATCGCTCTGAGCAACGGTTAATTGGAACTGTCCTGTGGTGTTTGTTATAGGCACCTGACACCCGGGATCTGTTCCATTCCGATCGCCAATGCAGTAAGAAGCTGTGCTTTTGTATTTTCCAGGATTAAATCCATCGATAAGCCCAGGCCAATTGTAGAAGACGAGGCCGTTGTCGGTTGTGAACCGATCGTTGTAGTTGTAGCTCGACATCAAGATAGCGTCGTTGAAAGTGAGAAGAAGCTCATCATCAAAATAGATTTGTTGTTGGTCTGAAGAAAAGGCAACTCCACAAAGCGTTTCGTCTTGTGCAAGCTCGAGCGGCACGTATTCCTCTACTCGTGCGCGAGCAACTCCATCTACCGGGTCTAAATTGTCTCCCTGTTCCCAAGCACAACCTTCTGTGTAGGCAGGAAAGGTGATTTCGATGCTTTTGAGGGTCGCTGGCTTCGACATACAGATGTCTTGAATGAGGCCCAAGCTCAGTTCTGGCACAACGGTGATTTCTTCAACATCAACGACAATGTCGTCTCCTGCTTCTGGTGTCATGGTCTCTTCCACAGGGTCAGAGGTGGCCTCTCCTGCCGACTCCAACCCTAAAATCGTGGCCAACACATCGGAGCTGCTGCCCGCACCTTCTTCACCGGCCCCGGCAGGATCATCGGCCGCAACACCTTCTCCGATATCTGAGCTGCCATTTTCAGCTCCTGCTGTTTCACCCGTGGCTTCGTGAATGTGCCTTTGCCCGGGTCCTCCTGCGAGATCGTCCGGAGTCAGTTCATCCCCGTTTTCGGATTGCCGGCTTTCAGCATTGGCCGAGGCAGCGGAGTCGACTTCCGAGTCGGCTGGCCTTTGAAGGGCATCACGGGTGACAGAACTCTGAGTGAAGCTGGCGTGGTCTTGGCCGCAGCCGCTCAGAGCAAGCAAGACAGCTCCAAGCAATAGTGAACACGCATTTGGGCGGGATGGCATAGCGCCTCCATGAATCATTCGGCGTATTCCTCTACGACGCCAAACTCTTTTTCGGCCAGCCGTATGAATGCAAAAGTTATTTTTATTTTTCATTTAATGTCGGTTAGATACACCCAGTAGATTGCCGAGCCCCTGAACACGCCTGCCCGTTCCGGAGCCGGTCGGCAAGTTTTACAGCCTGCCACGGCTTCCTCTTCCCGATAGAAATTCGAATGTTGCAACGCACAACTACACGAGGGCAAGATCATGTTTGCACGGCGGGTTCTGCTGTTACTGAGCTGCTTGTTCACATTTTCCTGCGAGAATGTGTCTGAGAGCGGCAATGAACCCACTCAGGATCAGCAAATCAAATCGTCTGACAAAACCCCAGCGAACTCACTCACTGAAAAAGACCTAGAAAAGATTCGATCGGCGATGATGTACCTTTGGAGAGATCGAGAGTCGTGCACGGCTGTGTTTGCAAAAATTCCTGAAACCGTGCCACCACAAACCACTATTCTCACAGCAGGTCATTGCATCGCTGCAAACCCGCTCCGTCGCACTCCAAGCGTGAAAACACCCGTCTTCGCCATGATGCCCCTTTCCTCACAAGATCATCCTCGCATTGGCGCATTCCTGGCCGACTACCTTTTCAAAAACAAGGATATCGACACCAGCATGTACGAAGTGGAGTTGATTGACCACAAGCACTCCAAAACCCCCCAACCTTGGGCCTTTGAAAACACCGATCGTCTCATTGCGCTCTATCACGATGACTTTCCCACACAGGCACACATACCAATTGGGGGAATGATTCACAGAGACTATTTCTCTCTGTTCAGAAAAGTGAAAACAAAAAGAGGAGAAGGAATGGCGACGATTCTCCATCATTTTGATCTCGCCATGATACCCCTCCAACCACAACCTGTTTTGCTTTCCCCAACGCAGCCCGCACTTGAGATCCGTGCTTTGCCGACTCACCTTCCTGGTGACCTCAGTTTTCGCATCTATCTGGGTCGAGACAATATCAAAAAAGAACTCGAGTTTGACGTGAAGCCAATTGAAGTAACAGGCCTTTCACTAAAGCACGGGCTCATACAGGGTTGTGAGGAACCACCCAAAGAAACAAAAGACTACATTAGCGACCGAGGCTCCCTCCTCGTTCTCAAACGAGCCGGAGAAGTTTATCTCATTGGTATCGGCTCTTTTGGTAGCCCGGTTGCCCATGCAATAAAAGGAAAAGAGTGTGCCCTCACCACCTTCAGCCATCTTGCGGCACACACAGGCTGGATGAAGATCACAGCCTCACAACTCAAAACTCTTTCTGAGAAACCAGGTCAGTAACTGAGCTTAGGGCGCCAGTTGTTTTCACCTTCAGGTAACATATCGATCATAAACCAAATTCCGCAGAAGGGATCGCCAGGCCCAAAAAAGGTATCGTTGCAATGAAAAACCTGACCAGAGGGATCCTTATAAAAGGTGGAAGCACCGGGTGTTTGTAGGTTGCCATCACGAAACCCAAAGTCTTCTTTAAAAGTCGTTCCTGAACTTGAAGCCATTTGAAACCTCCAGCCACGAGACTCAGCAAAATCACGCTGAACCGAGGAGGGATCATCGGATATGACGGCAAACGCACAACGGTTTTGAATATGATGTAGCACGCCGTTAAAGCCATCGGCCCAAAGCGTGCAGTAGGGACACCACTCTCCCATGTTTTGCACCACAAAGAGTTCATTTGAGGAACCAAAAAGATCAGCCAAAGAAACAGTCTGACCTTTGAGATTTTTAAATGAATACTCCTTGTCGATGGGTTTTCGCTTCACTTGCAACCGGAGCCGAGCCAGATCCGTGCGCAGATTGTGAATCTGCTGCTCTTTTTCACGAATTTCTGCCAAGAGATTTTCCGACACGGCCTCTCCTCCTGTTTTTCACAATAGCAGCAATGGTACCAGAAAGAGTCGAGAGAGATAAACCCAACGAAGGGTCAGCAACACCTGTATGGAAACAACGGGAAAATCAAGAGAGAGCGCCGCCGCAAGAGCTGCCACTCCCCGCGGTGCAACCGTAACAATGATCGGCTGTGGCAATGGAGCCGGCATTGAAGGAACCGAAATCGTCAATATCAAAGATGCTTCGAGACGAAGACGGAGTTTTGATGCCCAGCATTTGGTTGAAGTCGCAATCGTAGATTTGACCATCCCAGCCAATCGACAAAAGACTACGGCACATCACAGCGGAAACCGCCTGAGAGTTGAAACTGTCCACAAGCAACTGCATGTATTCCACCAGCTTGCCACTTCGTTTCAAATCGAACAAGAATCTCTTAATGGGCATGTTTGTGATGGTGTAGAGGTGATTGAACTCAAGACCAAAGTCTTCGAACAACGCCTTTTTGTAGTCCCGCTCCAGCTCGCCCTGATCGGCAGGAAGATAGGGGCCAACGGGGTTGTAAACCAAATCAAGCTGTTTC
>JANQPW010000744.1 GCA_028285285.1 Silvanigrellales bacterium | reverse complement strand
CGTGTGGCGCGGGCTAAAGCAGGTCCGCGAAACTATGGCATGTTGGGTGAGTTGAACACTCGGCCCCGCACAACATACTTGGCTAAGATCAGAAACCCTCATTCGAAGTTGGTGTAAGGTATGCAGAGAGCTATGGACAACACGATTGATCCTGAGGTTGGGCGGGCGCCCCTTGTTTTGGGTGGAGAGAGTTTTCACAGTGTGACGGAAACTGTGTGCGCGCCTGTTGAATGGAAGGAGACCCCCAAGGCCTGGTGGGCTGTGCTGTTTTTGTCGTCACTGCTTCTTGGGGTGCTGGGTGTTTCAATCGGGTATCTCTTTTGGGAAGGTGTCGGTATTTGGGGATTGTCTCAGCCTGTTTCTTGGGCTTGGGACATCACCAACTTCGTGTTTTGGGTTGGCATTGGTCACGCCGGAACACTGATTTCTGCGATTTTGTTTCTCTTTCGGCAAAAGTGGCGAACTTCCGTTAATCGGTTTGCTGAAGCCATGACAATCTTTGCCGTGATGTGTGCAGGTATTTACCCTGCCATTCACGTGGGGCGTGTTTGGTTGCTTTACTGGGTGTTTCCTCTTCCAAACCAGATGGACGCGTGGCCGAACTTTCGCAGCCCTTTGCTTTGGGATGTGTTTGCGGTGAGCACATATCTCACCGTTTCAGCACTGTTTTGGTATGTCGGGTTGGTTCCCGATCTCGCGACACTGCGCGATCGGGCAAAAGGAAAAATTCAAAAAATTGCCTACGGGATTGCTTCATTGGGCTGGCGTGGCTCAAATCGGCATTGGCAGCACTACGAAAAAGCCTATCTTATTTTGGCCGGACTCTCGACTCCGCTCGTGCTTTCGGTTCACACCATCGTTTCGTTCGACTTTGCCGTGTCGCAATTGCCCGGTTGGCACACGACTATTTTCCCACCTTACTTTGTTGCTGGAGCGATTTTCTCTGGGTTTGCCATGGTGATCAACCTCATGATCATTGCCCGGTGGCTTTTCAAACTTGAAAACCTGGTCACCATGCGTCACTTCGAAAACATGGCCAAGGTTATTTTGCTCACGGGAAGTATTGTTGGTTACGCTTATGCAATGGAGTTCTTTGTTGCTTGGTACAGCAACAATCCCTATGAGCTCTTTGCCTTCGTTAATCGCATGACCGGGCCTTATTGGTGGGCTTACTGGTCTATGGTGGTTTGCAATGTGGTCATCCCGCAGCTTTTCTGGTTCAAAAAGGTGCGCACAAGCCTCTTCTGGCTGTTTGTGATTTCGGTTTTTGTGAACATCGGTATGTGGTTTGAGCGCTTCGTCATTATTGTGACCTCTCTCCACCGTGACTTTTTGCCTTCGAGTTGGATGTACTTTCGCCCAACGATTTGGGATATCTCCACCTTCCTGGGAACTTGGGGTGTGTTTTTCTTCATGTTCTGTCTGTTTGTCCGTTTCTTGCCCATGGTGGCTATCAGTGAAGTGAAGGGTGTGATGCCGGAAGCAAGTCCTCATCACGACGACAAGGAGGGAGCACACGCATGAGTCAACCTGATGAGAAAAAAGCATTTGGGCTGCTTGCCGAGTTTGAGACACCCAAGGCTTTGTATTTGGCCTGTGAAAAGGTTCGAGATGCAGGCTATAAAAAGTGGGACGCCCACTCTCCCTTTCCTGTTCATGGTCTCGACAAAGCTATGGGGTTGAAGCCTTCTGTGTTGCCTTGGATTGTGGCGGTCATGGCTGTGATTGGAGGCGTCGGTGGGTTCTTTCTCCAAGTTTGGATCAACGTTTCTGCCTACCCTCAGGTGATCAGCGCCAAGCCCTATGTGTCATGGCCGGCCTTTGTGCCCGTCACATTTGAATTGACTGTTTTGCTGAGTGCATTTGGTGCTGTTTTCGGAATGTTTGGACTCAACAAATTGCCACAACTGTACCATTCGCTCTTTGAGTCTGATCGATTTGCTCGGGTGACCGATGACAAGTTTTTCATTTCTATTGAGGCCGATGATCCTCAGTTTGGTACCCAGGCCACAAAAGAGCTGCTTTCTCAGGCGGGTGCGGTTCATATTGAAGAGGTGCAGAGCTAATGACCAAAGGGTTCCTGTCGTTGTCTCGTTTTTCTAGGTTTGGGCTTGTGGCTTCCGTGCTGGTGGCTTCTGTGGCCTGCCGCGGACAAAAATCAAAAAACCCACCGATCCATCCTGTGCTCAATATGGATTTCCAGCATCATTTCAAAACACAAGAAGGGTCTTCCTTTTTTGAAGATGGGCGGGCGATGCGCCCTAAAGTGCCCGGAACAATTGCTCGTGGGGAGCTTGTCGGATCCGAGGAGTTGCGAACTGGGAAGGCCGGTGGGGAGTATTTGCAGGAGAGCCCGCTCACTGTGACCACGGAGTTGGTCAAAAGAGGTCAAGATCGCTATGAGATCTTTTGCACGCCTTGCCATGGAAGTGCTGGGTATGGAGATGGGATCGTCACAAAGAGAGGAAACCTTCCCCCGCCAAGCTTTCATGACGAGAGGATCGTGCAAATGCCGGTGGGTCAACTTTACGAATCCATTCAAGCTGGTGTGCGGGGAAACATGCCCTCGTATGCCAATCGGATATCTGTGAAAGACAGGTGGGCCGTTGTGGCTTATATGAGGGCTCTTCAAATGAGCCAAAATGCAGATATCGATGATATTCCCGAAGATGTGTCTCGCGAGAAGGGGTGGAAATAACTATGGGTGCTCATGGCGTTCAGAAGATCGATGAAAAAGAGTTCGATATTGGCTCGCACTGGATTGGCAAGTTACCCCTCGTTGGGCTCGTCCTCGGCATTTTGGGTCTGGGTGCTTCTATTGCCCTTGGCTTAGGAGATAAAGAGCAGTTTTTCTTTTCCTATCATGTTTCCTATATGTATTTTCTAAGCATTGCTTTGGGTGCGTTCTTCTTTGTGATTGTGCAATTTGCAGCCAAAGCTGGTTGGAGTGTGCTGCTGCGTCGTATTGCAGAGAACCTCGCAGGAATTCTTCCCTTCTTCATTCTCTTGGGCATTCCTTTGGTGCTGGGAAGTCACACACTGTTTCACCATTGGGCCGATGAGACCGTTCGTGAAACCGACCCCTTCATTGTTCACAAAGCTCCCTATTTGAATGAGCCCTTCTTTTACATTCGGATGGCTTTTTACTTTGTGGTTTGGGCGGTTTTGTCGTCAATTTTTCGCAAAAAGTCGGTTTCGCAAGACACTTCGGGAGACAGAAAGACCACACGTTTTCTCCAGAATCTCAGCTATCCAAGCATTTTCTTATTTGCGCTCACGATCACCTTTGCCTCTGTGGACTGGATCATGAGCATGGATCCGCATTGGTACTCGACCATGTTTGGTGTGTATTATTTCTCCGGCTCTCTCGTGGCCATTTATGCCAGCCTCATCATTGTGGCCATGGCATTGCAAAGTCACACCGGGTTTGGAAAGGTTTTTAACGTTGAGCACTTTCATGATGTGGGAAAGCTCATGTTTGCCCAAACAGCCTTTTGGGCCTACATCGCCTTTTCACAGTTTTTTCTCATCTGGTATGCCAACATTCCGGAGGAGACTCTGTTTTTCAAGCACCGAATTGAGGGGAGTTGGATGGGGGTTTCCGTTGCCCTCGCCATCGGCCACTTTGTGATTCCTTTCATCTTTTTGTTGCCTTCGCAAATGAAGAGAAACAAGGCGGTGCTTTTGGTCGGTGCCGTTTGGATGCTCCTTGTGCATTTTCTCGATATTTACTGGCTGATCATGCCGGTGCACCAACACCATGGTATGCACATCACCGTGCTCGATGTGACCACATTTGTTGGGCTCGGGGGGCTGTTCCTGGCCATTTTTGGATGGTATATGAAGCAGGCGAAGATTGTTCCGACCAAAGATCCACGTTTGGCTGAGTCTCTGGCATTTGAAAACATTGTTTGAGAGGACGAAGTCCTATGTACGGAATCAGCAAAAGAGCCCAGCTCCTTCAGTCTTCTGATCACGAATCAGAGCTGCCAATGGAGGCCGACAAACCACCCACAATGTTGCTCACTGTGTGTTTGGTGCTTTTGACTGTCCTTTTGATTTTCCTTTTGGTTGCAACAAATCAGGTGCTGGGGAAAATGACGGATCATAGCCGAGAAAAAGTATTTGCGCAGTATCCCCACACAGAACTGTTTGAAATCCAGGCGAAGGAGCAAGGTCGCCTGAACCAGTACAGCCGCACGGCGTCGGGAAAACTGACAATGCCCATCGATAGGGCAATGGCGCGTCTGGTTCGGAGAGGGAGTTTGCAGCCTCTGGTTGTGGATTGAGCGCTGGTTGCAGGGAAAGGTGAGGTTCACTTGAAGAAAAACTGCCACAAACGTCCGTTGCGGCTCGTTAAGTATTTCCTGGTTTGTCAGGGAATAGCGGTGTTTGTGTGTGGGTTGTTTTTTCACTCGATCACTGCACAGGCCAATCAACAGAATGAGACGGAATCGTCGCTTTCTCGAGAGGAACGCATCCGGGCGTTTGTTCTTGATGACACTCCTGAAGAAGCCCACAATCAAATGCCTGAAAAGCTTGCTGCCGTTGGGGTGAGTGAGCACCTGGGGCGCACCATCGACACGTCTCTTGAGTTCAAAGATCACACCGGCAATGTTGTGAAGTTGGGTGATTTTTTTGGCTCAAATAAACCCGTTCTTTTGAGCCTCAACTACTATGATTGTGAAACGCTCTGCACGCTACAGCACACGGGCATTGCCAATGCACTGGCCGAGCTCGATTGGCTTCCAGGTCGTGAATTTGACATGGTCACCGTGAGCATTGATCCCACCAATGGACCTCTTCTCGCCCGAAACAAGAGAGCTTCTTATCTCGACTATGTGGGACGAGAAGGTGCACAGTGGAGTTTTTTGATTTCAGAGGAAGACACTGTGAAGAGCCTTGCTGCGCAACTTGGTTTTCAGTACAGCTACGACGAAGATACCGATCAATACGCTCACCCGGCGGTGACCTATCTCCTCACTCCGGAGGGGAAGATCTCTCGATATCTTTATGGTATCGATCCCTCCTCGCGAGACCTCAAGTTTGCGTTGATGGACGCCTCTGAAGGGAGATTGGGCACAACTCTTGAGCGGTTCATTTTGAGTTGCTTCCACTATGACGACCTGCGAGGCCAATACACACCTTTTGCTTTGAGCACGATGCGAGTTGGTGGGTTGATCACGATGTCTATCGTTGGTGTGTGGATTGGGGCATTGTGGAAACGTGAGAAGAGAAAACGGCTGAGGGAGAAGACTTCGTGAACACAAACGAGACTCAGAGTGATATCTGGCGATGGATGCCAGACCAAATGTCCACCTTTGCTAGCAACGTTGATGGGCTCTTTTATTTTATCCTCATTCTTTGTGTGATCTTCTTCACTCTCATTGTGGGAGCGATGGTTTATTTTGTCGTGAAGTTCCGTCGACGTACCGATCAAGACGAAACTCCTCTGATCAAAGGTAACCACACCATTGAGATCATATGGAGTGTGATCCCCGGCATTTTGCTCATTGCCATTTTCACATGGGGTTTTGTTGATTGGATGAAGCTGGGAACCGTTCCACCCAATGCACTGGATGTGAGGGTTGAAGGGTACAAATGGGCGTGGAGCTTTGTGTACCCTGAAGGTATCGTTTCAGGAGAGCTTGTGGTTCCTGTAGGAAAGCCGGTTAAGTTGACGATGTCGTCAAAAGATGTGCTGCATAGCTTCTACGTCGCCGAGTTTCGCATCAAACGCGACGTGCTCCCTGGCCGCTACACGGTTCAGTGGTTTGAAGCGACTGATACCGGAGAACACTGGGTACAGTGCACAGAGTATTGCGGCACGAGCCATTCGAAGATGATTGCAAAAGTGAAAGTGGTCTCTCAAGAAGAGTACGATGAGTGGATTTCCACGGGTGGTGGCATGGGAGATGATGTTCCGCTCGCTGATTTGGGAAAAATGCTTTATGAGCAGCGTGGTTGTGTGGCTTGCCACTCCCTCGATGGCTCCAAGGTCGTGGGACCAACATTCAAAGGTCTTTATGGGGTTGAGCGGAAGTTTACCGATGGAACTTCGGCTGTGGCCGATGACAACTATCTCAAAACCGCAATTTTGGCTCCGAATGACACGGTGGTTGAGGGCTTCAGCCCTGTCATGCCGAGTTTTCAAGGTCAGTTGAACGACCGACAGATTTCGGCCCTGATTGAATTCATCAAATCCGTTTCCCAATAGTAGCTGGCAGATCAAAAGGTGGAAGTTATGTTTCTCTCTCAACAGCGAACCAACTCAGCAGCAGCGGATGCGTCCGGTTCTGAGCCCAGTTATCTCACTGCAAAGCGGGGGTTGATGTCGTGGTTGGTCACGGTCGATCACAAGCGCATTGGCTTGATGTATCTCGTGTCGGTGTTGTTTTTCTTTTTGGTTGGTGGGCTCTTTGCTCTAGCCGTGCGCATGGAGTTGTTTTCCCCTGCTGAGAATTACTTCAGTGCCGACACCTACAATAAGCTCTTTACGCTTCATGGTGCGGTGATGGTTTTTTTGGTCATCATTCCGTCTATTCCTGCGTCTTTGGGTAACTTTTTTCTACCTCTCATGTTGGGTGTGAAAGATGTGGCCTTTCCCAAACTGAATCTCCTGAGCTTTTATATCTACGTTTTTGGTGCGTGTTTCTTTCTTTACACCCTTGTGAGTGGTGGGCTTGATACGGGCTGGACGTTCTACACTCCCTACTCTTCCTCAAGCTCAGAAACTTCGGTGATCAGTTCAACCTTTGGTGCTTTTGTGTTGGGCTTTTCAAGCATTCTGACCGGAGTGAATTTCATTGTCACCATGCACAAGATGCGGGCCCCCGGCATGACATGGACCCGAATGCCATTGTTTCTCTGGTCGCTTTACGCAACCTCTGTGATTCAGGTTTTGGCGACCCCCGTTTTGGCCATCACCTTGCTGCTCCTCATCGCTGAAAGAACCCTCGGAATCGGAATCTTTGATCCGGCTATGGGTGGTGATCCGGTTCTTTATCAGCACTTCTTTTGGTTCTATTCTCATCCAGCCGTCTACATCATGATCCTCCCTGGTTTTGGTGTGATTTCTGAGCTGATCACGATCAATTCACGCAAGCATATTTTTGGCTATAAGGCCGTTGCAATCTCCAGTGTGTCGATTGCTGTGATCGGGTTTTTGGTATGGGGCCATCACATGTTTGTGAGTGGTCAATCTGAATTTATTTCAGTGTTCTTTTCTTTCCTGACCTACGCCGTGGGGTTGCCAACTGCGATCAAGGTCTTCAGTTGGGTAGCCACCATGTACAAGGGGTCCATCACTCTCACAACTCCCATGTGGTATGCTCTTTCGTTTTTGTTTCTCTTTTCTATTGGCGGGCTTACGGGGCTATTCCTCGGTGCACTGTCCGTCGATGTGCACCTCCATGACACCTATTTCGTGGTTGCTCACTTCCACTACGTGATGATGGGCGGAACCATCATTGCATTCATTGGGGGCATCCACCATTGGTGGCCGAAGATGACGGGAAAAATGTACAACTCTGCCATGGGAAATCTCGGTTGCTTTTTGACTTTTGTGGGTTTCAACGTGACTTTTTTCAGTCAGTTTCTCATGGGATCTCAGGGTATGCCTCGGCGTTACTACACCTACCTCGAGCAGTATGAGACCCTCCACGTCATCTCGACCATTGGTTCTCAAGTTTTGGGGCTGGGGTTGTTTGTGACTCTTTTCTGCTTCATCCACTCCTTGATGGCTGGCAAGAAGGCAGGAAAGAACCCATGGGGTGGTTTGTCCATGGAGTGGGAGACGGAGTCGCCACCCATTGAGCACAACTTTCACGGACAGCCCGTTTGTGAACGCGGTCCTTATGATTATGGGAAATAAGGTGCTTGAACAGAGACCACTGAAGAGAGGGCAATCATGAGTTCAACCAGTGCAAATTCTGGAATTGATGAGAAAAAGTACCTAGCTCATCATTTTCAAAATATGGCCCAACAGAATGCTTCTGGTAAGTTGGGCATGTGGCTGTTTCTGGGTCAGGAGCTCCTGTTTTTCAGTGGGCTTTTCATGGCCTACTTTGCCGCCCGTTATTTTTACCCAGAAACCTTCCTCGACGCGCACACCTATTTGGATTGGAAGCTTGGTGCTTTGAACACCGTGGTTCTTCTCACGAGTAGTTTGACGATGGCCCTTGCTGTACGGGGAGCCCAAACCAACAACAACGCATCATTGGTGATGAATCTTTGGCTCACCATCATTTTGGCATTTGTCTTCCTTGTGGTGAAATACTTCGAGTACACGCATAAGTTTGATTTGGGTATTCTTCCCGGAAGCTTTTACGCTGGCCCAGAGATCGTGGGTCAGCCAAACGTGTTCTTTGGCCTTTACTTTGTGTTGACCGGAATGCATGGGCTCCACGTTGTTATTGGAATTGGTGTGTTGATATGGGTGGCCTTGCAGGCTCAGAAGGGAGTCTACAACTCAGTCAACCACGTTTTTGTTGAGAATGTGGGGTTGTACTGGCACTTGGTCGACCTTATTTGGATTTTCCTCTTTCCTCTTCTCTATCTGGTCAAGTAAGGAGCGGTTGCACATGTTTGCCAAATTCAGAAAAGAGGTGCTTCAACGTAGCGCAGACGATCACTCGTCTGGAGAGCCACATGTTCTGCCCCTCAAGGTTTACTTCATTGTTTTTGCGTCGCTGATGGTGCTCACGGTCGTGACGGTGGGTGTTTCTCTTTTGGGTCTTCCGCCGGTGCCGTCGATCATTGCTGCTATTCTCGTGGCCGCAGTGAAGGCCACGATCGTTGCCGTTTTCTTCATGCACTTGATTGCGGAAGATAAATTCTATTCGGTGATCCTTGTTTCGACTGTCTTCTTCATGCTTCTTTTCTTTGGTCTCACGCTTCTAGATATGGACAGCAGAGGGTTCAAGAACCCTGAAGAGTCTCTTGAATACTGGCAACAGTTTTCTCACGAAAAGGCTCTGACTGAAGAAGCAGCTCCCGAGTAGCTTCCTCACCAACGGATGAGGTTTGCACCCCATGTGAACCCAGCACCAAAGGCGACTGTGAGAACAAGGTCGCCTTTTTTGAGTTTTCCTTCGCTCTCGGCTTCCGAAAGGCAGAGCGGAATGGTGGCTGCTGTGGTGTTTCCGTATTTTTGGATGTTGTTGAAGACTTTGTCGGCGGGGATCTTCATGCGATCTGCCACAGCATCGTTGATGCGGAGGTTGGCCTGGTGCGGCACAAGCAGATCGATGTCTTGAGCGGTGATGTTGTTTCTTTTTAGGAGAGAACTCGAACACTCCAACATACGGGTGACCGCGTGTTTGAAAACCGTGCGGCCTTCCATGTAGGGGAAATACTCTCCTTTTTCCACCACATCATGGTTCACAAAGCCCGGAGTCGCGAGCCCGGGCGACTTGATGGTGAGAATACCCGCTCCGTTGCCATCGCTTCCTAAGAGGGTGTCAATCACACCGGAAACTGTGTTTTGTGCCGTTGGGCGGCTTTCGTTATCTCCCAGTGGAACAGCTTTAACGAGTGTTGCCGCAGCACCGTCGCCAAACAAAACGGCCACGTCTCTCCCACGCGTGGTTTTGTCGAGCACCGGAGAATGGAGCTCTGCTCCCACAATGACAATGTTGCGATAAACCCCTGTTCGGGCGAGCCCATCGGCTGTGGCGAGAGAGTATGGAAAAGCCGAGCACTGTGTGCGGATGTCCATGGCGCCCACGTTGGGAAGATTGAGCTTTTTCTGCATAATGCTGCCAATTCCAGGGAAGTAGAGGTCGGGAGAGAGGGTGCCAGCAATGAGAAGATCGATCTCATTGCGATTGAGCTCTACCTTTTGCAAAAGCTTTTCGACCGCCTTCACACCGAGATCGGAGGTTTTGTCTTCAGTGTCGACCCAGCGTCTTTCCCTAATGCCGGTGCGCTCTTGAATCCAGGCATCTGAGGTCTCCATCATTTTTTCAAGATCGCTGTTGGTCACCACATTGTCGGGCAGGTGGTGGGCCACACCACCAATGACTGACTTAAATTGTTGGGTCATAGGGAATTCCTTTTCGAGAGACTGCCATGAGCTTATCAAAACCGTTCTCTTTGTGAACGCCACTTCCACTATTTTGAACAGTTGAGCTGAGGATTTTTTTTGGAGATGTTATAAAGCTGACAGTTCTTCACGCAAGCACCGGCGAGCCTAGAACCTTCGAAAGAATAAGGGGTGAATGTGCTTTCTGTTCTGAATGTTCAAAACCTAGGCATAGTCGAGAATGTTGAAATTGATTTTGCAAAAGGTTTGAACATCATTACCGGTGAAACTGGGGCTGGCAAGTCGCTGTTGATTGATGCCCTCAGCATTATTCGCGGCAGTCGGTTCTCTCAGCAGTTGATCGGTTCATTCTCAGCACAAAGTCAGGTCACGGCGGTTTTTCAGCCCGGTCCAAGGCATGCGGTTTTTGAAAAAATGAAAAAGTGTGGGCTTCTTGACGATGGTGCCGAGGTGGATGAAGTCGTGGTGCGGCGGCTCTCAGCCACCACGGGAAAAACAAAAAACTATATCAATGACACTCCTGTTTCACTGCGCACCTTGGTTGAGGTGACCTCGGAGCTGGTCGACATCAGTTCACAGTTTGAAAACCAAAGGCTTCTCGATGAGCGGTGTCATCTGATTTATCTCGACTCCTTTGCAAATTTGCGAGCAGATAAGGTCCGATATGAATCCCACTTTGAGTCTGCTCTTGCGGATTTTTCAAGACTCTCGGACTTAGTCAGTCGCAAACGCAGCCTTTTGAGGGAAAGGGAACTGCTGGAACGGGAGTTGGAAGAAATCTCACAGCTTCAGCCCACCGAAGAGGAGTTCACTCATCTCCTGAGTGCTGTTCGCACCAGCCAGAAAAATCTTGACCTGGCGCAGGAATTGGGGGGGCTGAGTGAGCGGCTCAGCGAAGGCCCGGCTGCGTGTCTGAGTCAACTCCGCATGGTTCAAAAAAGTCTCTGTCGCATAAGTGATTCCAGCGGCTTGAGCGACTCCCTCAAAGAGCTCGTTGTGGCTTCTGAGAGAGCCGTTTTGGAGTGTGAGGAACTGTCTTTTCAGATCGATGCAATGAAGGCCTCGGTTGAAACTTCACCTCATGAGTTGCAGCAGAATCAAGAAAAGCTTCAGCGCTACAATGAACTTCTCGGAAAGTTTGGTCGCACTGTAGCCGATGTTTTGGAGCATGGACGTGAGGCCCAGGCACGGCTCGACGAGCTGGAAGGGCTTGATCTTCGAATCTCTGAGACATTGGAGTCACTCCAACGGGGTTTGCGCGTGTCGGTCAAACAGGCTCGAAAAATGAGTCGTGTGCGTGTCTCTCAGGTCAAGCGCATCACTCAGGCCGTGCAGTCGGAGCTGAAGGAACTTGGAATGTCTCAGGCCGAGTTTCACTGTGAGATCCTTCCCCACAAAGAAACGCAGCTCATTCACTACCCGAATCTTGAGATGATCACAGACTTTTTTCCAGATGGTGGTTCAGAAATCGAAGACTTTCTTTTGCTTTCCCGAACCGGCTTTGAGCGCATCCGTTTTCTCATTGCTCCCAACCCCGGGGGAGCGTGTGGACCTCTCAAAGACATGGCGAGCGGAGGGGAGCTTTCGCGACTGATGCTGAGCATTAAAAAGGTTTTGTTCGAAGAAGACACCATGTCGGTGTTTGTTTTCGATGAAATTGACACTGGAATCAGTGGCAGCGTAGCGTCTATGGTAGGAAAGAAATTGGCACAGTTTTGCACCAGTCGCCAGGCTATTGTGGTGACGCACTTACCACAGGTGGCCTGTTTTGCGGCGGAGCATTTTTTGGTGTCCAAACGCAATGTGAGGGGAAAGACGCAGACTATGATCCGAGTTGCAGGGGAAGAAGAAAGAAAAGCTGAGTTGGCTCAAATGATATCTGGTGTGAAGCTCACACGGCAGAGTCTTGCCCAGGCCCAACAGCTGCTGGCTGAAGCAAAGGAGAACCGTTCGTTGAATGAGGTGTCTCCATGAGTGCTCCGCGACTGGGCGCAGTGGCCTATCTCAACATGCTGCCCCATTTCTTTGACGATGCTGAAATTGAACTCTATGCGACGCCCACTGCCTTGAATCAGGCCCTGGCAAGGGGTGAGATTGATGCCGGCTGTAGTTCGCTCGTGGCAGGGCTCGATTTGCGCCTTCGACCGCTTAAGCCCCTTTTGGGAGTGGCTGCAGCTCAGCGAGTGCGCAGTGTTTTTGTTGAGCCTGTTTTTGTGGAAATGGCCGACAAAACCCGTTGGCAAGAGCTGTTGCATCATGTTTCAGCCATGTCCGATATTCCAACGGGAGAGCTGATCCACCCAGAGGTCGCTGGTGAAAACCTTGTCACCGTTCACACGAGCGGGGCGAGCGCTCAGAGTCTGTGGTTGCTTGAATCAATGTTGTGCTCAGCTGGCATGCGATCTCAGGTGAGAAGTATCGACTTTGCTGCTGAGCTCGAGCCCACGAAGGCTCTTCGAGATCAGTTTCGCAGCTACAATGTTGAGAACGAGGGCCTTCACTGTCTTTTGGTTATCGGAGATCGCGCTCTCAAGAGAAATGCTTTGCACGACCTTTCTGAGGTTGACCTTCGCGTTGATGTGGCCCAGCTTTGGCGATCGTTTTCGGGTCTGCCCTGTGTTTTTGCCCTCTGGTTTGGACATTCCAGACTCTCTGAGGGGGCCCTTGAAGAGATCCAGGGCCGAGTTGCGGAACGTTTGGAGCGGTGGAGGGCGGCTTCCCCTCAGCAGAGGTGGTCTGCTGTGGTTGACTTTCTCGATTGCTCTGGGCAAAGCGATCTTGTGGCGGTTTTGGGAAAAGCGGCAATTCTCGACTATCTCGGCACTTTGCAGTACGACTTGGGAAGTATGGGATATGCTCAGTCTCTTCAAATTATGCAGCATCTCCACGAGGTCACGCGTCTTCCTCAGGCTCCGCCCTCAAGTGTGCAACATGAGGCTGAGAGAGTGGCCCTCTAAGTGTTTCCGGTGAACTCGAGTGTTGAGTGCGCCCGAGAGTTTTGAACTGACTAGGGCGGAGGAGTTTGTGAGCCCGCAATTGTTGAGCATTGTGATCCCCTGTTACAATGAGGAAGAGGTGATCACCCTCACGCATTCGCGTTTGCTGGAGGTCTCGGAGACCGTTGGGCAGCGCCTCGACCTCTCTGTGGAAATTGTGTACATCGACGATGGAAGTTCCGATTCCACGCTTTCACTCCTTCAGGGTCTTGCTGATAACACAAACGGAAGGGGTGCTGGAGCTCGTCAAACGAAGGTTCGAGTCGTTTGTCTGTCGCGAAATTTTGGTCACCAGTCTGCTATGGCTGCGGGTCTTTTTCATGCGCAGGGAGACTATGTTGTGACCATAGACGCCGACCTGCAAGATCCGCCGGAGCTCATTTTGGAGATGGTCGAAAAGGCCCAGAAGGGTGGCTTTGACGTGGTGCACGGCCGTCGGCTGCAGCGGGAAGGAGAATCCGCTTTTAAAAAAGTGACGGCGTTTCTTTTCTATCGGGTGTTGCGAACCCTCTCCTCGGGCAAGAGTCTCACCGATGTTGGAGATTTTCGTCTGTTGAGCCGCAGAGTCACAAATGCGGTGAATGCCCTACCCGAGCGCAGCCTCTATTTGAGGGGTCTCTTGCCTGAGCTGGGATTCCCCCAAAGCTTTGTGCTGTACGATCGCCCCGAACGCGCGGCCGGGGAAACGAAGTACACTCTCCGAAAGATGGTGGCTCTTGCACTCGAAGGGCTCACGGCTGTGTCAACGGCGCCGCTACGTCTTGGGCTGTCGTTGGGTTTTGTGACTGCAGCTGTGAGTTTGATTTATCTCTTTTGGATCCTTTTTCGGGAGCTCACAGACCCAAACTTTGCTGTTCGTGGTTGGCCGTCCCTCATGGTCACTGTGCTGTTTCTTGGAGCCATTCAGCTGTTCAGCATTGGAGTTTTAGGAGAATATATTGGCCAGATTCACAAGCAGGTCCGCAACCGACCCCGTTTTTTTGTGGATGCCAATCGGTCGCGTGGCTTGTCTGGCGAGAACAACTCCTAACAAACGGTAGACCTACCTGTTGGCTGCCTCCCGACGCGGGTCGTGCCAACCTCCACGAGGCAGTCTGTGCAGAACTTCCGCTTTGAGAGAGGGTCGGATTTCCACCTCAGGCCGTGATTTCCACCGGAGAATGGCAAAAGCGGGAGCGCCCACACTATGCAAGAATTGATATTCTGCAACCTTTCCACCAGATTTGAGAACGCCTTCGGCAAGATCATCAAGCAAACAATCATCGCTCAATCCAGATTGCGTTTTTGTTATGCTGCGGGCTGAAAGGGGAAGAGTGGACTCCGACCAAAACATCTGTGGGCTTGTCACAACAAGGGAGTCAATTGCATTGTGATAGGCAGCTTGCATGATCTCCTGTATGTTGGTGACCAACAGTCCGCTGCGGTTGGCGGCATCCATTTTCTCTCTGAGTGTGAGCACTGAAGCGTCGGGATCAACTCCCATGCGCTCGTCGCACTGACGCACGAGGTCGGAGAGTCCAATTTTGGCTCCAGATTCCATTGCTGGTGATCGCAGTTGATGCGCTTCAAGCAACCTCTTGAATCGTGATCGGAGATACCGGCTTCCAAACACACACACTGGCATGTCTTCGTTGTTTTTGATCTGATCAAGAGCATATTCAAGCATTTGCTCGGTGTTTTTCTTTTTTTGGCGACTGCTCAAGAAGCCAATGGGAACACGTGACTCTGGAGAATGTGAGAAGACTTTTTTCACGATCCCTCGGTGTCTAAGGTAACCAGCGGTGTGGTTCGCATGAAGCGTAACAATCATGTAATGCGAAAAGTAACCCGCCAGCCGCAAGAGCGGACGAATGTGATAGGTTGACGAAGCCGCCACAAAACTCTCCTCTAGCTTGGGCATGAAATGGAGTTTGAGGCAACCTTCTTCAGCAAATGCAACGACCCCCTCGGAGTCTCTTGAGAGGTTGAAACCCTGCAGTCGGAGAGAAATTTGTTCGTAAGCTGTTCGGATCAACTTGAGGTCGCTGGCAGCAGGGTGAAATCGGTGCAATTCTCGAGTTTGGTGTTTGATGTCGCGTTCGATGTTGGAGCGAATTTCTTCTGAGCTTGTTCCAGAAAACTTGAGATAGATCGAGAGGCGGAGCTTGTCATCTTTTGGTGCGAGCGGAATTCCGTATTGAGTCTCGAGGTTTTGTGCGGTCATCATTTCTAGGGTCTCCTTGTGTGCGGGCCACCTCTCCTCAGGTGTTCCTGCAAACACTATCGGCTGACCCAATAGATTTGTAAAATTCATCATTTTCATTTATATATCAATTAAATTGATATGAGATTCTCAAGGTGAGTCACATGACTGCTCAAGCTCCTAATTTTCAACAACTTTTGACCTTTCTTCAGGTTCTTCAATCAGGATCCGTCAGCGCCGCTGCCCGATCCCTCTTTGTGGGACAACCGGCAGTTTCTATGCAAATAAAGGCACTTGAAGAAGACCTTGGCGTCAAACTTTTTGATCGGGTGGGCAAGAAGATGGTGCTCACTTCTGCCGGAGAAATCGTGCGCCGGTACGCCTTTCAGCTCAGTGAGTTGCGAGACGCCTTGCTCATGGACATCGAAGTTTCGGAGGTCCAACGCCGATCGCTGCTGCGCATAGGCATTCTCGACGGCATTCCCAAACTCTTGGTGCTTCACATGGCTCAGCACCTGCTTCAGCCTGGGCTCGATGTGCATTTGCAGCTCACAGAAGGAAAAGGGAAATACCTGATGAGCGAGCTGCACAGTCATCAGCTCGACATGGTCTTGCTCAACTACTCTCCAGAGTCGAGCGAGTTGTCGGGGGTGGAAGCCAGACGTGTTGCGACGTTCTCTGTGGGCCTTTTCGCTCATAACGACTTTATCTATGAGAAGAAGAGAGGGGTGAATGCAACCCTCAAGAAGTGGCCACTTATTCTTCCCACTTATCACAGCCGCATCCGCGCCGAGCTGGATAGGTACTTTGTTGAAAATGACATTGAGGTCACCGCTCGCGTTGAGGTGGAAGACACCGGGCTGCAAAAGCTTCTTTGTTCTAAGGGGCTCGGAGTTGCCGTTTTGCCCAACATGCCGGTGCTTGGAAGCGGCGGCACCGAGTACCAATTGAAGTTTTTGGATCATGTTCCTGGCATCAAAGAGAGTGTGTGGTTGATTTCTCAACCCGATCTCAAAGAAAAGCCAGTTGGCGGCCGAATTGCCAGCTGTGACTTTAGTATGAAAAAAACGGCCCCTATGTAGAAGAGGGGCCGCCGGAATCGGACTGTAGCTCCATGCCGACAAGCGTCGGCGTGGCGTGCTTATTGAGCACTGGGCTCACTCTCAATGGAGACCGGAATATTGGAAAGAAGGGTTCCCGCCGAGCTGCCAATCTTCAGGGCGCCCACAACGCGGTATGCACCGCTGAGGAACTCAGGTCTCTGCAGCAGAGACGCTTGAGCCGCATCGAGCGAATAGGTCACTGCAAAGCCCGTTTGGCTGGCTCCGTCGATGGTGAGCGAACCTGTTGCACTCTCGTTGAGGTACTGAGTTTCCTTCAGATTGTACTCGGTGGTGCCACCGGGAACTTCATAGCCGTGAACAATGGCCACGTAGAAGGCTTCGGGGTTAGGTGTGAACGCCGCCCGTTCGACGTCTGTAGCCGTTCCGCTGGCAGCAACGGTTGCGCAGTTGTTGGTGGTTGCATCTGCACACTCCAACACCTGGAGATCGATGTCAGACTCGGGTGCACCGTACGTTTCAAACACAACCGCAGAGACGTCTTCGCCATATTGCCGGAACACGACCCCATCCAGGTTGGGCACCTGGGAGAACTCTTTCTGGCCAACTTCCGCTGTGAGTTCCTGCGCCAAGCCATTCAGCTCATAGGAAGATTGCTCCATGCTTGGTGCAATTTCAAAGGAGGAAGAACCGACCTGGAGATTGAATGAACCGTTCAACACTTCAGCCGTTCCCGAGATTTCTGTCACATCTGAGGTGAGGTTGGCATAGTCAACGGTCATGGTGTAGGCGCTCGATGCGAAGGCGTAACGGCCAAACACATGAAGGTCCCAAATTCCAGGGTTTGGATTGGTGCGCTCAAACTGCACGGTTCTGGCTTCAACAAAGTCCTCTGGAGCGCCTGTTTCTGTGCAGCTTCTCGCGATCGATGCTTCTGGGTTGGCGAACTCAGGTGGCTGAGTCGTGTTGTCGGCTTCAAGTGCGTAGAGGCGAACACCGCTACAGCCCGTTACGACACCGTTTTCAAGGTTGGCTTCGGGCACCGTGAGCGACACGCGAATCAGCGAAGTTCCCTCAGGAACATTCACATAGTTTCGGGAAACCTGGAAGCTCTTCACAATTCCTGAAGCTTCAAAGCGCTGCGCATCTGCAAGCTTTTGATGAGGAACCGTCATGTAAACAGGCACGATAAAGGAAGGAGTGTTTTCTCTCACTCCGTCAACCGTTCTGTAGGCCTTGATCAAGGCACCATGGTCTCCTGCAGGCAGTGCCTGCATGGCCGATCGGTTCATGCACACGTACAAGTTGCTGGCCAAAAGCCCTGCGGAAGAGCCGGGGTTGGAGAGATCTTGGCCGGGAACGTCAACAGCACCCTCCCCAACAATAGTTACTTTCGGGACAACTTCAGACGTGCTGCAGTCGAGCGCGTTTAATGTTCCCGCAGAGAGCCAGTTGATGGAAGATCCGAAGACCTCGGTTTCCAGAACAAACTCATCGGCAGTGGTGACGAGCTGGCGATGGAGTTCGCCGGCATCGGATCGGCTCAACAGCTTTTCAGAGAGTCGTCTTGCCAATTGAACCTCCACGAGAGAGTCCGTCGCATCGGCATCGAGCCAAATGCCCGTGCCCAATCGAGGAGCCACAACTGTCTGGTTCGGATCAAGGCCAATGGGCGCAAGTGCCGGAAGGCTGCCATCGTAGGCCCCGCCCTTGGGATTGGTTTGGAACACGCGCACCTGGTAGTCGAGGCTCACAGGTTGTGTGCCGCTTTCCAAGTCGCCCGGGATTTTGGGGATCTCAAAGCTTGGCTTGAGCGCTGTTTGTTGTTCTTGCTTCAACAGTGCCCATGCGGCCGGTAGGTTAACCATTCCAGCGCCTTGATCGATCCAAGTGTACTGTCCTTCTGTGGTTTCGCCCGTTTGTGGGTCAAAACTCTTCACGTCGAAGGGCCGAGCGCTTTCCATCAAAACACGGCGGAGGACCAAAGCGTCTTCAGGCAGCGGTGTTGCCGGGTTCACCTCATTGTACTTGCGCACGGCATCAAGCAAGAGCGCATAGGCACCAGCGGCGGTTGGAGCGGCCATGGAGGTTCCCCAGTAGACATCGAGCCCGGAGCGGGAGCCTGCTGCGGCATTCAGCTGAATGGCAGAAAGTTGGGTTCCTGGCGCACTGATCGATGGTTTGAAACCTCCCGCAGCGGTTGGCCCACGGCTGCTGAAGAACAGCATGAAATCATCGGAGGTGACTTCAGGGTCGGAGTCTTTGCCAAATCCGGGCCACTGGCGTTGTCGTTCGATCATTTCTCGGCTGGCTGTGGCACCGATACTGAGAGAGAGTCGGGCCACAGAGGGGCTACCCACGGTGTTGTGACCAGGTCCGGAGTTGCCAGCTGAAATCAAGAACTGCGCATTGTACAGCTGGATGACGCGGTTGATCATCAACGATTGCACGTCGAAGCCGTCGTTGAAGGCGCTGAGCCCACCTAGCGACATATTGATGAGGTCGGCACCATTTTGAGCCAAATCAA
>JANQPW010000709.1 GCA_028285285.1 Silvanigrellales bacterium | reverse complement strand
GCCTGATTGAGTGCGATCACCGCGACACAACCAAGCGTTGGATCCGGAAACCGCAGAAAGCCCCGCGGGAGTCAAAGGAGGGGTCATGGCGGCTTTGATCGCTTGAGAGAGCCTGCCAGCTGGCCAAGGGGAGTTGGTGTGAGTGGCCGAGCCAGCATATTGAGTCGGGCCTTTAACGCGCTCGGGGCTCGTTTGCTCTGAAGGGCTTGTGCGCGTGGGTGCTGTGGTCTCCACCCACCTCAGGGGTGTTGAAAGGTAATCTTCCGCAGTGGGCAGCACCGATGGGAGAGGTCCAAAAAACAGCCCGAGCTTGTCGGCGTGGTTGCGCAAAATGTAGGTGTTGGAAAGATCTGATCTCCTAGCTCCATTAAAGTAGAGGTGCATGGAAGCCATGGCGAAGAGGCTGTCCTTGAGGCTGAAAGGTTCGGGCCGCGTGCGAAGAATACGATATTCAGGTGGCCACGCCCACCACTGAGAAGAAATCATCGAGACGTAGTCATTCACTCCCTCAATAAAGCGTTCCAACTGGGAACGCAGATCAGAGTTTTCCGGTTGAGACAACCACCCAGACACAGAAAGATCCTGATCGGCAATGGCTGAATAGCCGTAACTGCGGTGGAGCATGTCAGTGCCCAGAAGATCTTCGCCCAAGACCTCCGCCAAGCGGCCTGCTCCTGACCTTCGAGCCATGTCAAATTGAAAGAGGCGATCATGGGCCAAGAGGTACCCCAGGGCATAGGAGGCGTCTTCACCCGTGGGAGCGCTGATCGACCAAAATCCGAGGGGGTCGCGCTCCGCGACTTGGCCTTGCTGAAAGGCGACGATGGGTTCTGAGAGAGGGTTCCAAAGCCGTTTGGGCCAAAACCAGACCGTTGCAGCTGTGGCGGCGAGCGCAGTTACCGCAACTCCAAGGAGAATGCCAACTTTGGCGTAAGCGCGACGAGTCTTCTGAGAGGGGCCTCCTGAGGAGTTTGCACGATCGGACATGGTGTGGCCTCTTGCGGGAGCCCTGAGTCAGCTGTCATTGGCTGTCAAGGGGGTGAAAAGGACCCCTCTTTTATCACAGAGAGTACCTCTAGAGCCACCGAGAGCATGAGCGAACGAGAGCCAGAGCCGCCCTTGCTTGGCATGGATCTTGTACTGGAGGCGCTAGGAGGCCCCTATGTCGCTCAGGAAGGCAGTGACCTGGTGGAAAGTACGGCCCAGAGCTGTGCTTTTTGCTTCGGTTTTCATAGCCTTGGCCGCAGGTGCCAGTCTCTTTTTAGGGTTCTGGAACTCGGTCGAGATCAGTTCCCATGAAACTGACCATGTCGAAACCAACGACATTGCGCACACACGTGGTGAAAAGGAGTTTTCTGGGGTTGAAGACAAGACTCAGCCGGTGGGTGCTGTCCCATCGGGGGTGAGCTCAACCCCGCAGAAAGGGCCAGGGTCCGGAGAAACCGCTGCGACCTCCCCTTCACAGAATGATCCTTTTGGCTTTTTCACTCAGGAAAATGCCGCACTCATGGGAGTTCCCTTTCGCCCTCCTTTGCCGGCACGCGATATTTCCCGAAACTGTGCAGGATTTTCTTCTCACGCGACACTTCAGGATCTGTTCAAACCGAAAAAGGGGCCTTTTGCCTTTGAAAGGTTTGGAGACGCAGAGTTTGTGAGTGAATGGACACAATTTTGGAGACGAGCGGGTGAGTTTTTCCAACTCAAAGCCAAGTGGGAAATGAACACACCAGCCACCTACCGCCTTGAGCTCTTCCGCGGCACCACACCCTCATTCGAAGATGGCTTACCCGATATCGGTCTTTTGAAGGAATGGGGGCTAGCTGCCCAAGACTCCCTTCCGCTTGGGCTTGTGTTTCATGCCGTCGAAGCGGGCTTGGAGCGTGCCCTGAACCGCGGTGCGGTCTTGGGTTCGCGGTTGGTAAAGGTCCTTCGCAATCGGAGTCAACCCGGCTTCGAGGAGCTCACCTTTGAAGACAGCCGTGTGATTGCCCTGCGAACCAAACAGATGACCTGTGCACCCTCCAACGGAGACAAAAGTGCTGCTGCCTGTTCTTGCCGGGAGGGGAGCGGTTCATGAAGCTGTCTTTTTCCTTCAGCTTTGCTCAGAAAGCAGTGCTCCTTTCAGCACTGGTTGTTTTTGTGGCCTTTGTGAGCTGCCGCGGGCAGCTGAGGTCGGTGGAGCGTGAAGATGAGGGAACCATTCCCGAAGCGCCTCCTGGCCGGCTTGAAGATTCAGATTTGGCCACGGCACCGCTCCTCGACGAAAAGACCAGTCAGTCTCTGCCAACAACACCACTGAAAGATTACTTGTTTCCGGTGATGCGGGGTGTGAAGGGAAGCGCCTGGTGTGCCTGTCGCAGCGTTGGAACGTCCCCTCACGTGGGAATTGATCTCAACGCGGCCTCTGGTCAAGAGACATCCGTGGCCATGAGCAATGGTCGTGTGGTTGATGTGACCTACGACTCTGCCTGCGGCTGGATCCTTTGGCTGGAAGACTCCCATCGTGCGAAGTGGCGTTTTGTGCATTTGAACAAACCGGAGGTGCGCACCGGCGACATCGTGAAGCGTGGGCAGATTCTTGGTCATCACTCCCAGTATCCTAAGGGTGGTTGCGGAACAGGTCCACACCTTCATTTGGAGCGCCGGAGTGCTGGAACTCATGGTTCAAGCGAAGAGTTTCGAACCTGCCAGTATGGCAGAAGCTCGTGTTACTACAATCCGGTGAGCCTCATTGAGAATGGGCTCGTGATCCGCTCTGAATCGGAGCGGCAGAGCGTCGTGGCCCAATCGGCAGCGGCCGCAAAGCAGAGTCTGAACTTTGGGGAAGAGCCTGCGGTTGCCAAGGCCTTGAGGTCGTGCGTGAGCGAGCTGGGAAGCTGGGACGTTCCCAATACTCTGGCCGCGGCCGTGAAAAACACTCCCACCAACGATGAGGTGATCGCCGAACATTTTGCGACCTTTAACGAGCCCGTTTCCCTCGCTGTGTTTGTGGAAGGCAACAGAGAAAATGTTTGCTCTGATGCAGAGCTCCAACAACCCTGTGTGGAGTCGTGGCAACTTTTTTCGGAAGAGAAAGGCGGGAATTTGAAGATGCACCTCAGCGTCTCGGGAAGTGGATCGGCGTTCGCGGGTGTGAGGTCAGAAGATGCTCTTTGTCTCAATCTCGGAGAAGAAACAGAGCAGCTGCACTTTCTGGTGAAGCTTTCCGATCAACGGAGTCTGCGGGTTTCTCTCCCGCATGTGGCGGGTGAAGCGGGCGCTGAGGGTGCAGATGGTGGAGAGGTTTTGCAATGAACGTTTTTTTCCAAAAGCCCACGGCGGGGAGTGTCGTCAAGTTGATAGTGGGTTTCACTCTCGCTATCGTCGTCTTTGCAAATTGTGGTCCGGCTGGTCTTCAAAGTGAGAACCCTGAGGCTCCGACACAGTGGGGCGCGCATGATGTCTCCATTCTTTACCCCTTGCCACAGTCGCAAGAGCGGCTTGCCGCTTTGGTGCCTCTCGGCGGAGCCGACAGCACTCTCCTTTCAACACATCTCAACTTGGTCCAGTTCGAATCGCTCTTGACACACACCGGCTTGGCGTTTGAGTCTGAGTGGGGTCAGGAATTGTCGCAGATGGAGAATTGGAAGCTCTTGGCTCTGCGGCTTGATCCCTGTTCGGAAATTCCAGGTCAAGGTGGTGTTTGCGCTCCCCAAGCGCGGCTCAGCTTCCAACCACTCATCTCAGAAGATCTGCTGAGGGGCTCGGGCCAACTGAATGCACTTGATCAAAACATTCATCTCACTCTGAACTTTCGAGAAGAGGACTTTCAGGAGATTTTGGATTTTTGGTGGGAAAAAAGGAAACAGTTTCCGGGTGTGCCGGGTTCAACTCCTCTGGGAGTTCACCCCATTCTGGAGAACCCAGAGCATGCCAGGGCCTTCTCTATCGCACTTGGTGAGCTCCTTGAGCGGTTGCTGGAAACAGGCCGCACACAGTTTGTGGGAGCCATGCTCACACTCAACGAAGCGGCCTGGGTTTTTGCCATTGCTCAGGTCGATGCTTCAGGAGATCTCGAGTTCCTCAACATTCCAAAAGTTGAGGGCGAGTCCACGCGTCAGAGCTACTTTGGCACACCCCAGCAGACGGGTCACAACGTGAATGCTGTTGCCCCCCGGCCTCAGGGTCCTCTTTCTGCAGAGCTGGTTGCCCAAAGCGGCATAGGTCAGGGCTTTGAAAAAGCGGGGGAAAGAGCTCAAACGACAGCTGTGGAGGCGGCTTTTCTTCTCTTGAACCCAAAAACAGCAGAGGTCGCCGATGCCGACTGCGTGAGCTGTCACACCGTGAGTCAGTCTCTTCACCGCATTGCTTCGCGGTTTCCAGAGAGCCTGGAGCAGGCTGTGCAAGCGAACCCCACCGCAAGGTATTCTCTCCCCGCTGAACTCGAGTCGCGAATGACTCTTCAGAACGCTAGCGAAACAAAAGGGGATGCCTATGTGGTGCGTATGTTTGGTTATTTTGAAGACCAGCTCGTTGTGAGTCAACGCACTATCAACGAAACAGCTGAGGTGCTGCGAAAGCTGAGCAACTGAGAGTATTCTAGGGGCACTTTAGGCTTGGGTGTCCTTCAAGTTGCAGGGAGGCCTCGCGGGATCCCACTTCAATAACGTAGTCGAAGAAGTCAATTCCATTGGTGGCAGCATTCCCGCCGCTTTTCCAGCGCTGATAAGTTGTTTCTACCTGATCTTCAAAAAACACACGGAACCGAGTTTCTCCCTCTGCAAGTTCGGTTGAACTGAGTGATTCATATTCGCTTTCGTACTCTGAGGGAATCACAATGTCTTTGAGGTTGTTGCTTTCGAAGGGAAACTTCAGGTCCTTAATGGAAGCGGCTTTGAAAAAACCGGAGTCGGAAGAGTTCGAGGTGGCTCGAATGTGGGAAGGCTCGTCGGCATGTGGGCAGCTGCTCGCGTCGGAGCTGCACGGTTCAGTGTTTTTAAAAACAGAAAAGGAGAGAGCGATGGTGTTGCATTGTTGAGTGCTTCCATCGAGTTCGAAGGTTTTGTTGGCTGGTGAAGCATCGGTGTTGCAGCCCAGCGATTGACGCAGGTCGGGAAATTCAACAACCCAAGCATCAACGCACACCTTCCACCAAGATTTCGAGTTCACTCGGTTGATGGTGAGTTTGAGCTTGGTGTCCGGAGTCACATCGTCGGTTTTCGCTCTGTCTTCGAGTCCAGCGTTGCCTTCCGGGGGTGTTTTCGGGTCGATTTCAATGGGCTTTTTTCGACCGTAGGTCACCATTTTGTTGCAGGAAGCAGCGAGGCCCAAGGTGAGAGCTGCAAAGCAAAGTGCAAGCGTGAGAGAAATGGCTTTGTTGTGCATATCATGAAACCTTGTTTTGGGAACTCGGGAGCGGTATCGGTTCGACATTGGTTGTCCTAAAGCTTCTTTTATCGGAGACCTGTTAACTCGCTGTTTGAGCTTAGCTTTTGAGCTTTGACTTAAGTTCCCACCAAGGCATGCCGATACGCGAGCGTCGGCGCAAGAGGAATATTTCATGGTTCAGAGACAAAAGACTCGGTTTGGCTTGCGATGGTTGTTGGTCTTGCCCTTCCTAGGGTTACTGTCGTGCAAAGACACAAGTCAAAGCCATCTTGACAGTGAGTACTTCACCAATGGCCGTAGCGCGGGCACAGGAGCTGTTCTCGCACTTCGCGGTGCGCTCGATTTTGAGATCCCATCTGGTTTTTCTGGGCCGTCGGGAACGGATAGTGGAGAGTCTACCGAGCAGTTGAACTTGGCAAACAGTGCTGATTCAACCGGTGCGAAGGCTACGGTCGCTTTTCAGTACAGCATTGTTTTCACTCGCCCTGTCGCTAGCCTCGAGGAGATTGTTGCTGCCAAGGAACAGTTTGCCCACGTCGCTCATTTCAACTCTTTTGGCGTGACGCACGAACCGCCCGATGCCCGGGTCGACTTTGGCACGGTGGGGCGCCCCCTGTACCATCGTGTGACCGGGGAGTGCGACGAAAGCTCAACCCCAGCCTGTTTGCGGCTGGTGAGCGGTCAAGGTCAGATCCAAGACCTCTCAAAAGTTGTTATTCTCGACTTCAAGTTTGTTGACGGAAGATGGGTTCTGGCCCGCTTCAACTATTTTGGTGCCGAACAAAGAGATGTGAATCTTCCCGTTCGGGAAGTTCGAATGGACGCGTATGATGGGGTTCAGTGAGGCAAAGGGGCAGAGATCCACGGCCAAGCTGTGAAAGGAGCTGACAGTGTCGCGCGAATCGGGTGAACCCCACCCTGGAAAAGTCCGCAAGCGCATTTACATTCTCGCCACCACAGACTTGCACTCCAACGCATTGAACTACGACTACTACCGCGACAGAGAGCTCGATGAGTTTGGTCTGGCCAAAGTCGCCACTCTTGTGAACGAGCTGCGGGCTGAAGGCAACCCAGTGTTCTTGTTTGACAATGGTGACTTGATTCAGGGTACTCCATTGGCTGAAACCCGGGTGATTCAATACAAAGCAGGCAATCGTGCCGGGCAGCACCCCATGATCACCCTCATGAACCACATGCGTTACGATGCTGCGACGGTGGGAAATCATGAATTCAACTACGGGCTGGACTATTTGCGTTGGGTCATCAATGGGGCCCGTTTTAGCTATGTGAACAGCAACATTTTGAACGTGTGTGAACTTGAAGGTTTGCAAAACTACCTCCCCCCCTACGCGCTCCTGGAGAGGCAGGTTGAGGACCGCCCCTTCCGGCTGGGGGTGACGGGCTTTGTGCCGCCGCAGATCATGCAGTGGGACAAAATGCATTTGGATGGTCGAGTCAAGGCATTGGACATTCAGGTGGCGGCGAAAAAATTCGTTCCTGAGCTGAAGGCGCGAGGTGTGGATGCCATTGTGGCCCTTTCTCATTCCGGCTTGGTGTTTGGAACTCCGGGGGCTGTCAATGAAAACTCTTCGTTTGCCCTGACGCGAATGGATGACATCGATGTGATTGTTGCGGGACACACCCATGATCGATTTCCGGATGCCGAGTTTGAAAATGTGGGTCTTGGAGTTGATGTTTCAACGGGAACTATCAACCAAAAAGCTGTGATGATGCCGGGTTTTTGGGGGAGCCATTTGGGGGTGAGCACCCTTGATTTTGAGTGGGACGAGGGGCGTTGGCAGCTCAGCGAGAGCAGGGCTGAAATCGTCTCCACCAAGGGTGTTCCCGCCAATGCGCAGATCACCGCACTTGTGGCGGCAGAACATCGTCAAACCCAGGTGCGCATGAGATCGTCCGTTGGAGATACCCAAGTGCGGCTCCACACGTATTTTGCGCGTGTGGCCGACTCCGAAGCGGTGCAGCTCACTAACCAGGCTCACATTTGGTATGCCCGTGAGCTCATTGAAAAGACAGAGTATGGGCACCTGCCTCTTCTTGCCGTTTCTCCTCCTTTTCGAGCGGGATTTGCTGGGGCCAGAGACTTCACCGACATTCCGGCCGGCGAAGTTGCTATGCAGCACATTGCCGATCTGTATGTGTATCCGAACTCTTTTGCCTGTGTGTTGGTTGATGGTCATCAAATCAAGGCATGGTTGGAACGTGCCAGCGAAAACTTCAATCGCATTGATCCCGAGAAGTCGGAAAAGCAGTTTTTGATCAACTCTCAATTTCCCACATACAATTTTGATATCTTTGAAGGAATCGAATACGCTTTCGATCTTCAGCGCGAGGTGGGGAGCAGGGTGGTCGATCTGAGTTTTCAGGGAAAGCCACTCAAACTCGAAGACTCATTTGTGGTGGTGACCAACTCCTATCGTGCCAATGGAGGTGGGCGTTTTCCTGGTCTTGATGGAACTTCCATCATCTACGAAGCGCCCGAGGTGAGTGCAGAGGTTCTTCTGGAATACATTCGCCACCAAAAGGTTGTTGACATTCAGGCCGATCACAATTGGAAGATCAAACCCTTCAAGAGCAAAGGTCCTGTTTGTTTCAGTGCTCCCGTGAATGAGGCAAATCTTGCACCCTCTTGGTTTGTGTGGAATGGCGAGCGTGACGCGGAAGGCAGGTTTGAGTTTTGCTTGGAGTTTTGATGATCTGGATGAGTGTGATTGGGGCAGTGCTGTTCGTGCCCGTCATGCTCCCGATGGCGCAGTCCTCCCTGGCAATGCTACCATAAGGTCGAGCCTCAGAAACTCGGGCTTTTCAGCTCGGTGACAATGTGTATTCTGTTGGCGCTGCCACTTCATTGCTCTTTCGAAAGGTCTTCTGAATGATGGAAAAACTCCAGTCTTCTTTCTTTGCTTCAAAGTGCGTCGGAGGTGCGCTTGCCTTGGCACTCGCAGTGGTGTCGGGT
>JANQPW010000687.1 GCA_028285285.1 Silvanigrellales bacterium | reverse complement strand
ATTTTAGGCAGATCCTTCCATTGGTTGGAGGGCTCATTTCCGATCGGAAAGCATACCGTTATTTACCCGACTCGGTCTCCACCATGCCGTCAGTGAATGAATTTTGTGGGCATCTTGAAAAGGCTGGTCTTGTGCTCCGTTCAAGCCGCTCCTGGCTTTTTGGAGCATGTCGCCTCGTTCAAGCCCACAAAGAATTCTGAGATCAGGCGCAATCTCTTCGTTCTCCTCGGGCTTATGTGCTTTGCTCTGCACACCGTGCCCTTTCTGTGTTTGAAAATGTTGCGACTGCGTGCGAGAGTGCGGCGTTGGTGTTCTGAAGCAAAGAGGAGATGGAAAAATGGTCAAACAACCAAAAATTGCCGTTGTGGGAGCGGGTGGGAACGTTGGAGCTGCTGTGGCTCAGTGGAGCTCACTCAAAGAACTGGGCGAACTCGTTCTCATCGATTTGAAAGCGGACGTTGCCGAAGGGAAAGCTCTGGATCTCAAGCAATGTGGTCCTTACCAAGGGTTCAATGCAGTTTACACCGCAACCGACGACATCACAGCCCTCCAGGGAGCTGATGTTGTTGTGATGACTGCTGGAGTTCCACGCAAGCCCGGGCAGTCGCGTGAGGAGTTGATTGGCACCAATGCAAAAATTGTGAATGGTATCTGTGAAAACGTGAAAAAGCACGCTCCTGATTCCATTTTGATCGTTGTGTCGAATCCGCTGGATGCCATGGTCTATGTGGCTAAAAAAGTCACTGGATTCCCTCGCGAGCGTGTCATTGGCTCTGCCGGTGTGCTCGATTCGTCACGGTTCCGCACCAACATTTCTCTGGCCACAAAAACCAGTGTGGAAGACATACAAGCGATTGTGTTGGGTGCTCACACCGACAAAGACATGGTTCCTGTGACCAGCTCGGCCATGGTGGGGAATGTTCCCCTCAACAAGTTGTTGAGTGAAGCAGAAATTGACGATGTGGTGGCGCGAACCAAGCGAGGAGGCGCTGATCTCACAAAGCTCATTGGCACTTCAGCTTGGTTGGCGCCCGGAGCGGGCACAAGCTTGATGGTGGAGAGCATTGTGCGCAATCAAGGTCGCGTGTTGCCTTGTTCTGTTGAACTCCAAGGCGAATTTGGTGTCACTGGTGCATTTGTTGGTGTTCCTGTTCAGCTCACCAATGAAGGCGCCAAGCGGGTTTTTGAGGTGGAACTGAGCAGCAATGAAGGCGAAGCCTTTCAAAAATCCGTTGAAGCCAACAAGGAGCTGATGAAAGTCGCTGATGGTGTGCTGTGAGTGAGACTCCCCTCACCCCTCCCCAGGTTGAGGGGCTTCAAGGCACACAACGTTCCTTTGCGGCGTATCAGGAAAAGGCATTTCCTCCGCGCTCTCCAGAGTTCTTTGCGCTCGAGTTGTGTGGAGAGTGCGGCGAGCTCGCGAATCTGGAAAAGAAGATCTGGAGAGATCCGGGCCGCCGTGACGATTGCCGCAAGGAACTTCCCCACGAGGCTGCAGACGTTTTCATTGCATTGATGAACTACTGCAACGCGCGAGGGATCGATCTGCAACAGAGTGTGGTCGCAAAGCTGCAGGTGATTGAAAAGCGGCGCACCCAAGGAAAAATGGGATCTGGTTCGGCTCACTAATCGAGGATTTGGATCGTGAAGAAGTTTGATTGACGCTCCGAAATGCTCGATGCGGTGAGAGAGATGAACACAAACTTGTCTCCGCGCACCATTCCACAGTGCTCAACCAAGCAGGCTTTTGTTTCCGCGAGCACGCGATCGAAAGCGGTTGCGCTCGAAATGCGCACCGGAAAAACCGAGCGATAGAGTGACATTTGGCGCATGACTTGTCGGTTGTACGTGATGGCAATCACATCAACGGGGGTGCGGTTGCTCGACAGGCGTGCCGCTGTGTAGCCCCCTTCGGTGAGACACACGATGGCTTTTGCGCCCACGTGTTCGGCTGTTTCAATGGCACCGAACGCCACAGCATCGTCGTCGCTGCGCAGTTCAAATCCCACTTTGCTCCAACGTTGTTCAGCCTTGGGCTCTGTTTTTTCCAGTGTGTCTCTCGAGACTTTGGCAAGTTCCCTGGGAAAGGGACCTTCCGTAACATCTTGCTCAAGCACCAGGGCGTCGGCCCCGTCGGTCACAGCGTTGGCCAGGTCGCTCACTTCGGCACGGGTGGGGTTGGGGTTCACCCTCATGGAGTGCATGAGTTCAGAGGCCACCATGACCAGTTTGGCATCGCGGTTGCAGTTCCGGATGATTTCCTTTTGCGTCACGGGGAGGTCGTGCGGGTGAACAAGAGTGCCCAACTCGGCACGACTCAGGTAGACACCGTCAACCTGATCGAGGAGCTGAGAAAAGCTTCCGAGCATGGGCTCAGAGTCAATTTTAATGACAAATCGCGGGGGCACCTGGCCTTCGGGTTCGCGAATTGTTGGGCCGATAGGAACGGAAGGGTGGCGTTTCGACAGTCGGGCTTTCTCTTTGTAAAAATAGTTCTTGATCTTGCTCACTTCGGCCTCGGCACGCAAGCCATTGATCACAACAAAGTCGGCAAGGCCGTCAAACTGATGTGTGAGCGAGGCTTGGTCTTCCGCAAGAAGGGGGAAGAGCTCATTGGAGATGTGAGGTGAGGTCACTGTCATGCCGCTTGAAATCTGGCCCTCTGTGACCACGCGAGCGCTGACGGTTAAAGAAGTGTCTGTGCGCGACACGATCTTCTCAATCGTGAGCTCCGCTTCTCCGTATGAGAAAGACAAGTGAGAGCCTTCCCCAAGTTGGGCCAACATGTCGGCAGCGGTCACGGCAACCCGTGGTCGCGCAACGGCGGTTCCTCGGTGGAGGTTTTGCGAACAGAAGGCTGTGTCAAGCTCAAAATCCAAAGTGATTTCTGCTTTTTCTTCCAATGAAGTGGGTTCAGCCCCGCAGTCGAGAAGGGCGCGCCGTGACACGAAGCTCAAGAGAAAGGGCACAAGACCGTCAGGATCGGGGTTGGCCTGAGCTTCCCCAAGGCGCTGGGTGAGCTCTTTGCGCAGTTCGGTGAGCCCGCTTCGAATAGACTCAGTGTAGATCGCTTTCACAGCCTGAATCCCATTTTCTGTGATCAGCTGGGCAATTTTACTGGGGCCATGCTCGCGCAAGTGATTTTCAGTGACAGTCCAAATGAGTTTTGTTTTGGTGGAACGCGCAAACATTGCTTCAGTCCTTTGTTTCAAATGTGGAAGCGACATCAATGAGATGAGGGGTCTTGGAATCCGCAGGTGTCTCTGCAGTCTCCATAGAGGTCGACCCGGTGGTCGGTGAGGCGAAACCCGAGGCGTTCGGCAATTTTTTCTTGCAAAGCCTCTAGTTCCTGGTCAAAAAACTCCACAATTTTGCCACATTTTGTGCAAATAAAGTGGTCATGATGTTGGGTGAGCGAGTCGTTGAGCTCAAAGTGAGCACGGTCTCTGTCAAAGTGGCGCTCCACGAGAATTCCTGCTCCCGTCATGAGCTGGAGAGATCGATACACCGTTGCCAAACCAATGGAGTCGTCTTGGCTCCGCACTTTCTTTGAGATGGCCTCTGCGTCCACATGTGAGCCCAGGGCCAGCACAGCATCGAGAATGAGCCTTCTTTGTTTTGTTTGCCTCATGCCCAGCTTTCCTAGGTATTCATCGAAGGCCTTGTGCACAGCCTTGTGATTGGGGAGAGCTTTGGAATCAATGGCCTCAGTCATTTTGCCATCCTTGTTTTCGGAGCTGGGAAAGTTCGACAGTCAATTCTTCCATCTCACGACCGATACTATGGCCGGAGCGGGAGAAGCAAGGGATAGGTAGGTCCGCTGGCGGGTGAGTGCCGTGTGGAAACGGAATTTATCTCGCAAATGCTATTATATCAGTGGTATATCTGTCGATTTACCCCTTGCTTTGAGCGCTGAAATGATTGGTACATCTGCATCAGATTCGATTGAGGTGGGCTGGTTTTGAAAAAAGATATTTTGACGCGCCTCGCGGTATTGTTGGGAATTTCCTCGCTCATTGGCTTGGGTGCTTGGCAGGCAAGCCTTCAGGCTCGCTCGGGGAACACGGCTTCGCCGTTGATTGTGTCGGGCTCTCCTGCGGTCGGGCCTGTTCTCGACTGCGGCGAGGTGAGATCTCGTGTGGGTCAGTTTCTCGACATGCACTATTCCTTTCGTGCTTTTGATGAAAACCTATCAGAGAGAACATTTCAGCGTGTTTTTGAGTCTTTAGATCCCTCCCGGAGCTACCTTCTCGAAAGCGATATGCAGCGTTTTGCAGGGCTGCGCGACAAGCTGCCGCAAAAGCTCTCCGAAGGAGACTGTGGCTTTGTGGGTGAAATGCGCCAGGTGTTTTTGAAGCGTTTTAAAGAAAGAAACCAAAAAATTCTGCAAATGCTCGATGAACCTTTCGACTTTGAAAAAGATGAGCAGTTGTACGTGGGTGACCCCAAATGGGCCACAACCCTTTCAGAGCTCGACGAGCGTTGGCGTAAGCGCATCAAGTTTCAACTCATGAACATGATGATCTCTGACCCTGAAGAACGGGCACGTCAGAGGCTTGTGAAACGCTACCAGCTGGCTCGTGAAAACGAACTCGCTCTGAGCAAAGACGAGGAGCTGAGCATCTTTCTCAATGCTTTTGCTTCTGCACTTGATCCCCACTCCAGTCATTTTTTGCCGGCCGACCAGGAAGACTTCAACATTCGCCTTGGGAATCGTTTGGAAGGAATTGGAGCCACCCTGCGCGACGAAGATGGCTACATCACGGTGCAGGTGGTTATGCCTGGCGGAGCGGCCGATCGTGACGGTCGTCTGCGCTCAGGAGATGTGATTGTGGGCGTTGATTCGGGCTCGGGTGAGGGCATGACCGATGTGGTCGACATGCCGCTGTCAAAAGCCGTTCGCCTCATTCGTGGCCCAAAAGGCACAAAGGTGAAGCTCCTGCTTTTGCGAAAGTCAGAGAGCGGCCAAGAGAAACTCACACTCGAAATTGTGCGAGACTCCATTGAGCTCACGGCTTCTCGCGCCAAGGGAAGCCTTTTGGAGATTGACGGGAAAAAGCTCGGCGTGGTGAAGCTTCCCAGCTTCTACACCGATTTCAATTGCCGCAACAAACGTTCCATTGAGTGCTCCGGGGCCACTTCCGATGTGTGGGAAGAAATTCAAGAACTGCAGAGCCAGGGTGCGGCAGGAATTGTGCTTGATTTGCGAAACAATGGGGGTGGAGACCTTCAAGAGAGCATCTTGCTCACAGGCCTGTTCATACCGGAAGGGCCTGTGGTGCAAACCGTGGACCGTCGGCGCATCACTCGCAGTCAAAACGACACAGACGGTAAGACAAACTACACTGGACCCCTTTTGGTTTACGTGAACAAGTACAGTGCATCGGCCTCGGAAATTGTGGCAGGGGCGCTTCAAGACTATGGCCGTGCCTTGGTTGTGGGCGATGAACACTCCTATGGTAAAGCCACAGTTCAGGTGGTTCAAGAAATTGCTGGGTCTGATGGGCGTCGCTCAGATGGTGCTATTAAGGTCACGCAGAGCAAGTTTTACAGGCCAAGCGGACGCAGCAATCAGCAGTTTGGGGTAGAGAGTGACATTGTGATTCCCAGCCTGCTGATGGCATCAGAAGTGGGAGAAAGAAAGAACCAGTTTGCACTTCCGGCAGATAAAATTCGGCCTGCGGCTGGCTTCCGTAAGTTGAGCTCTTTGGGGCAAATCATTCCTAACTTGCGTGAGATGAGTCAATCGCGCTTGAGCCAAGATCCTCAGTTTGTGAAGTTGCGTGAGAGGATTCAGAAGTTTGAAGAACAGCGGCGCAGAGCGTCGGTTTCGCTGCTGACGCGAACCCAAGAAAGCGAGGAAGCCGAAGAAAAAGCCCAGCGGAAGGAAGAGCAGAAAAAGGCCGAAGAAGAGCTTCTCAACAGGGCCTTTTCTGAAGACGACTTTGCCATTCGGGAAGCTGGGCGTATTCTCCTCGATGCCATTGAGCTCAAAAAGGGCTCGCCGACCTGGGTCACAGACGCCGCAAGGTAGGTTGCCGAAGTGTGCTCGGAATGAGCACACATTCTATTACTTTACGTCGCCACCATAGTTTCGCTGCTGCACAGTTTTTTTGAAGCGATCTTTGTTGTTGATGGGTTGTGCTGGATAGCCATTTCTGTCTTCCACGGTTACGGAAAGCGGTTCTCCGTCGTGGAGGCAAACGGTCACAAGACTCACTGTTGGAACGCGGTTCTGGCTCAACCATTGGGTTTGGCCGATTTTCCGGAAGCTGTCATGGGACAAGATCTTGCCGTTTGCGTCGCGGATCGTGTTGTCTTTCTGCACGAACTGGACACCTTGTTGGCCAAGGCCAGTGTAACCCAAGGCGTTTTGAATGGCTTCGTTCACAAGGGCGTCTTGCAGGTTGTGCTGCACTTTGGCTTGTTCGGCGTCTACCTGAGCTTGTGAATACATCTTTGGCGCGTAGATCACGTCGGTGTTCACCACCTTACAGGTGAGTTTTTCCCGCTTGGCGCCACCTTTAGCCGCTCCAGGGGCGGCCTTGCCCTTCTGTTTGGGGGTCAAAAGCTTGGGCAGTTCCTGGGTCTCTTTTTTCAAAGTTAAAAACACAAGAGTGCCGAGGCCAACAAGACCACCGGCAACACCCACGCCCCCCGAAATACCGCCGGAGCTCTTTGTCGTGTTGCCGCCGGGGTTGTCTGGTGTGTTGGGCTTGTCGTTGTCGGGGCAAACGTCGTGCAAGGGAGGGTTGTTTGAGCCCAATCCGGGCGTTCCCGTGCCATTGCAGTTATAGCTTTGCTGCTCTTCAGAGCCGCTGTTGGTCTCTTCGCTGTGGCAAGAAACAGAAGTGATGAGAGCGGGTGCGACTAAAAGTGACACGAGTTTGTTGCGATCCATGGCTTATCCCCTAGGTGTTGGTTCCAAATGTTGAGGGGAGAAATGCAAGTTGCATGCCACAGATGGTCTTTGGTGGGCGGATCTTGTTAACTCTTCAGATTTTCAGTGAATTGTCGCGCAAAAGGGGAGGATTTATTGAATTTAGGGGTATCGGTACGTGACAAGCTTATTGCCAGTGCTCTCGAATGCTCTCAAGCCAGTCTTTGACCGAAACTCCAGATGCCTGTGCCGAGCCCAGCCGTGCGAAGTGGGAAGGGCGACGACCAACTAAGAACCCCAAACCCAATCTGCGGTTGCTGTTGATACCAACAACCTCTGTGTGTGGTTTGATTATGTTCCCTTTGCTATCGCGAACAACTCGGTAAACAGGCCCTCCTGAGTCTCCAGGGCACAGGCGAGATCTTTGGTTTCTTTTTGAGAAGTCGACATCTGTGATATTGGTCACAACATCATCTGTGTATTTGAGAGATTGATACAAGGTGAACGCAGCTTCCTTGAATTCGTCTTGACATCCGTAGCCACCCACTGTGATTTCGTCGCCCGGTCTGAGGTCCGTTGCATCGATGTTGGCAATGGGAATATCCGGCGTGTCTCTGTCCACCACGTACACAACGGCGTCTATCCAAGTGCCGTCATAAGCAATTTCAGCTTCTCCAATGGCGTTGTATTCTTTTGACCTTCGAATGTGTTGAGCAAAAGAAGGGTGTGCGAAAGAAGCCTCTACTTTGAGAGTTTGAAAGACAAAATCGTCTTTTGTGGTTCCCACAAAAATTTCGAAGCCGTTGCCTACCCGCGTTCCTCTTCCCCACGCCAGGTACCATTCTTCAGATTGTCTGGCCCGGCCGGTTTCATCAACTCGCTGGGGAGCAGAGTCAGACGTGTGCGCAGCGGTGAGAAAGGCGCGTGGGCCAATTTTCACCATTGTGAACCCTGCTGTCATGTCAAGATACACTCCCACGGTGGATGGGTAGTCTTTATGTGACCGTATCTCACCTCCCACAAAGGCCTCTGCGCTGCGGATGGCAACAGTGCCATCTGCGGTTGCGGCCACACCGAGCACAGCAGTGAAAAGGGCAAGCCTCAGAAATTGACGACGAGAGAACTCACCTCCAGCCAACTCGGAAGCGGTGGGGTGGCCGGGTCCAGTTTCTCCAAGTTGAACGACGCTGTGTGTTCGCTCATTGATGCTGTAGAGAAAGTCGACTCGGTCTTGTCCTTGACTAGATCGTCTCCTATCAAGGTGAGGTTCCCTTTCAAGCCCATGCAGGAACTCGATGGCCGGTCGGGCTTCCTCTGTGAAGAAAAGGTGGAGGTCAAAGACTCCAGGGGTAGATGTTTCCTTCACAGCATGTTTTTGGATCCACTTTCGTCCATCTCCTAAACTTTTGTGCAGTGCCTCGCAGTTGGGGAGACACACAGCTCGTGCTCTTTTCTGAAGTTTAGATTCATTGTTCCCGTCAAGGGCAAGATAGATTCCCATGGCGGAAAGGCTCTCCAGAATGTCCAAGCCTTTCTTCGACGCTTTCACAATGGAAAGAAGGCTTGCGCTGTGCGGAAAAGACTCAGGGTTGGCACGGAATTGTTCCGGCTTTGCCAGTTTTGCTGCCTTGGGGAGTGAGTTGCTGTTGGGTGGTGTCAAGCATGACGTCACCCCAAACACTAAAAGAAAGCACAGAGATGTGATTGCACGTATCTGTATCATGGCTAAGCCCATTCGTAGATCTCCACTGCGGCTGGAATGCGGGCCCGATCGCGGTAGCGTTGTTGAACACGAGAAATGCAGATGATTTCCGTAGACAGTCCTTCGTAGAGGTGGAAAATCAACCGCTGTTGTTTGGCAAAAACCATTTTGAGACCAATGCCTCCGTTGGGCCTGTCTTCAGGGTTTTGTGCTTCAAGGTGAATGTGGTCTTTCGACAGCGTTTCAAGAATGCGCTCGCGGTTCAGAGCTCCGCCGCTGTCTTTCACTCGCAGGGCGATGTGTGTGCCATCGAAAGCCAAGGAAACCGTGGCGAGTTCGGCAGCGTGAGAAGGTGGGTGTTTCACCGCGTTGCTCAGAAGCTCATCCATGCTATCGCAAAGGTGCCGCACTCTTTCGCTTTGGCTCAGGTCTTCGGTTTCCCCTAGGCACCAGGAGAAGAAGTCTTTGGAGTCTTGAAGAACTTGCTCTTTGTCATCGGCGTGTGTCAGCGTGAGATGTGTTTGTCGCAGTTGCGGCCGGAGGCAGTCGCTCAAGGGCCGAGGGCCAGTGGCTGCGATCTGGCCGATGGAGTTCACGAAGTACTCTGCACCCGACGTGAGGTCGCGCGAAATCAAATAGGCACAGATGAGAGGGCACATGGAGAGGTAGTAAGGAAGTTTTGTGAATCCTTGCCGGGTCACGAGAAGAATCTTGGTTCCTGGTGCTCGCGCGTGCAGCTCTCGGATGAGCCCAATTTCATGGTCGGTCGTGACCACGAGCGAAGCGGACTGATCGGCTGAGAGACGTTCGGCGCGGCGCAGCACCTGACGCTCAGTGAGAGCTTGCTCAAACTCAAGATCAAGGAGTCTGGTGGCGCGAAGGAGTTCTGTTTGGGCGCTGGCCGTGGCGGGTAAGTACCCAAAAACGATCACGCCGCACCTGCCCTCAGCTCGTCGAGATTGGCCACGATGAACTGAAAGTACTCTTCTGAGTCAAAGTCGGCTTC
>JANQPW010000056.1 GCA_028285285.1 Silvanigrellales bacterium | reverse complement strand
TCGTGACCCTTAGACAGGATCTGCGTTCCAACCAGGATCTCGGTTTGACCTTCACGAAATCGTGCCAAAACCTCCGCCAGCCGTGTGGGGCTCGTGAGAACGTCACGGTCGAGCCGTGCAAGGCTGCGCTCCGGCAGGAGCTGACTCAGCTCCTGCTCCACCATCTGCGTGCCAAAACCCCGGTTTTCAAGTCGATCACTACCACAGCTCACACAGCGTGAACGAGCCGGAGCACGAAACCCGCAATGGTGGCAGATCTCCAAGGTGTCGCCCTTGTGCAGAGTGGTCGTGGCGTCGCAGCTGGGGCATTTCATTGCCTCGCCACAATCAAGGCAAAGAGAAAAATGGGAGTGCCCACGACGGTTGACAATCACCATTGCCTGCTCACCCCGGCGGCAGACGGTTTCGATTTCGTGAGCTACCTGGGGTAAAATGACCCGGCCCGAAAAAGACAACTCAGCTGTGCGCTCGACTGGTTTTTTTCCTCCTCGAGCCAGCGACTTAAAAAAATGTTTGCTGTCGAAAACCTCTATCTGCGGGCGGGCACCGGTGACTCTTTCACTCAAGATCACCCGACCATATCGCCCTTGCTCCGCGTTGTGAAAGCTCTCCATGCTCGGTGAGGCAGAGCCCAACACACACAGAGCCGATTCAATCTGCGCTCTCTTCACAGCCACATCACGAGCATGAAAGGCAGGAAAGTCGTCGGCCTTGTAGCTGCTGTCGTGTTCCTCATCCACAACAATCAAACCAATGTTCTCAAGGGGAGCAAACACCGCTCGGCGCACCCCCAACACCACTCGGGCTTGCCCCATGAGCACCCGATACCACTCTCGCTCTCCCTCCCGAGTGGTGAGCCCCGAATGCAACACCGCCAGGTCCTCACCCAGTCGAGCCCTGAAGCGGCTCGTCATTTGAGGAGTCAGCGCAATTTCTGGCACGAGAATCAGCGCTCGACGACCAGACTGAAGTGTTTGTGCCACGAGCTCGAGGTAAACCTCTGTTTTGCCGCTGCCCGTGATTCCATGAAGCAAAGTGGCCGCAAGACCCGCTTCAAAACTCTTTTGCACGCATTTCACTGCATCAGCTTGCTGCGGGGTGAGAGGGCCGCGGGAGCCCTTTTCTGAAGAATCTTCGCCTCGCAGTGTGTGGGGGAGCCGAGGGAAAACGCCTGGATTTTCGGCGGCTCGAGAAGCCATACGTTCAAACCTTGCGGCTCGCTTCTCATCTTCTGCAGCCTTCCAAATCACTCCGGGTGCACAAAGCTTCACCAATCGCGGGTAGGGGCACAGATAGTATCTTGCCGTGAAGTGCAACAGGTCAACCAGTTTGGGAGGAACCACAGGTGCTGCATACAGTGATCCTCTCAGCTCCTTGCAGGCAAATTCTGGCTTCTCACAAGCCTCAACCACAACGCCCACACGCTCACGCGAGCGCACGGGAACTTTGACGAAGGCACCCGGTTGGGGCAAAGTAGTGCCTGAAAATTCTGGTGAAAAGCGGTAGGTCAGCGGATCGCGTGCCGACGCGGGCAATGCCACCAAAAAGTGCCGATCGTGAACGCCTGACAATGCGACCCCCGTGCTACAAGACTGGTCTTGTGGTTGTGTACCCATAGCAAATGAGCCCGTTTATGAAAACTGCCATCTTTGACTTTGACCGCACCCTCACACGCCATGACACTTTCCGTCTCTACCTCTACGACTCCCTGCGCGCGGCACCTTGGAGGGTTTTGCCGTTGGCTCTCGGCCTCCCCCTTTTTCTCTGGACCTTACTGAGCCGCGCTGACAAACGCTGGGCCAAGTCATGGATTCTCTGGAGTGCCAGCTGTGGGCTTTCTGCTGTGGGTGCATTTGAAAGCATGCGGCGCTCCGGGAAAACCCACGCTGCCGCACAGCTGCTCCCAGAAGGCACGGCCCGCATCCGTGCCCTCCAGGAATCGGGCGTTCGTGTGATTGTGTGCACCGCCAGCGCTCCGGAATGGGTGGGTGCCTATCTGGAAAGCGCCGGCCTCGGCAACATCGACATTGTGGGGAGTGGAGTGGCCTATCGCCTGGGAGGCCTCATCATGAGCTCAGCGAACTGCTACGGCGCCGTGAAGGTCAAACGACTGCGGCCGCACCTCGCGAACGCGGAAGTCACAGAGACCTACAGCGACCACCCCAGTGACAGCCCGCTGCTGAACCTCGGCCAAACGGCCTACCTCATTTCTCCCAAGCGGCACCACAGCCGAGCGTTTCGAGAAAACCTCAAGGTTCCGCACGAGATTCTTGACTGGAACAATCAGGCTCAAATCTCAACACCAGCCCGCACCTAACTGTGTGTGTCGGTTGGCGCCTGTGTTGCTGCAACCGGACTCTTTTCGACTTCTTCAGCTTTCTTTTCAGGCGATTCCGTCTCTGGAGAGACATGGGAAAAAGCCCGTTTCAGTTGCACCTCAGTGATCACAATATCCAAAAGCATCAACCCCACCCCCACGTTGATCGCAATGTCGGCGACGTTGAAGACGGGGAAGGAGTATTCCCATCCCAGAATCTTCCAATGGAAATGGATCCAATCGATCACGTAAGTCAACATGAGCCTGTCCAGCAAGTTCCCCACAGCTCCGCCCAAAATAAACACGAGTGCTGTGCGGGTGAGGCGCTGGCCCGGATGACTCGACTTAAAGAGATAGAGAATGAAGCCTGTCACAAAGATGGTGATGCCGTAGAACAAGGCCAAACGAAAGGAGTCCGGCAGGTTACCAAAAGAACCCCAAGCCGCTCCTGGATTGCGAACGTAAGTGAGCTGAAGGTCAATCCAGTTCTCGGTCACGTCGCCTCGGTCAAGTTCCGCGTCGTCAAAGGCCGTTCCCGGAGAAACACCCAGCTCACCCACCCGGATGCTGGTGCTCCGAAAACTGCGGAGGTCGGTTTCATGCGTCCAGGTGAGAAACTCTTTTTCAGAATGGAACTTTGTGGTCTGGTCGAGCAGCACAAGACCCAAGAAAAGGAGCACATATCCAATCATCACAGGCACTTTTGTGCTGATGTGGCTTCCGGGAGTTGGGTTCATGCGCGCAGGTCCTTTCAGCAGATCAAAAAGAGCGTAATGTGCTGATTGTGCCGAATTCTTCGACACTTTGCAAAGACGGTGGTCACAAAGAAGTGCGGGAACCCGAGAGATCTTCGCCTTTTCTACCAAGGCATGTTTTTTGCGAGTGTCTGCGCAGATGACCACGAGAGGGCGTGACGATGAAAACCGTTGTTGTGATTTCGAAATATGC
>JANQPW010000632.1 GCA_028285285.1 Silvanigrellales bacterium | reverse complement strand
TTCCGAAGATACGTACCGAACTCTGTCAGCCGCCGACAGCGTCATCATGTTGCTGGATGGGGCTAAGGGAGTGGAGCCGCAAACCATCAAGCTTTTTCAGGTTTGCAAATTGCGCCGAATTCCCATTTTTACGTTCATCAATAAAATGGACCGTTTTGCCAAAGACACCCTGGACTTGCTCGATGACATCGAGAAGGTGCTCGGCATCCGCACCTTTCCCATGACCTGGCCCATTGGCAGTGGGGAAGACTTCAAGGGCGTGATTCATCGCCAGAAGAAGGAAGTGCACCATTTTGAGGGGCGCAACACAGCCACGGAAACCCAGGCAAAGATCTTCAACTTGGAGAGCGAGCGCGATCAGCTCAATGAGCTGGTTGGGGCCGAGCAACTTGAAGAAGCGCTCGAGGGTCTTGAAATGATTGATATGGCAGGTGATTCCTTTGATGAAGAGGCCTTTCAGGTGGGAGAGATCACGCCCGTGTTTTTTGGTTCTGCCATGACCAACTTTGGCGTGAGAGCCTTCTTAGAAGAGTTTTTGGATATTGCACCTTATCCACAGGCCAAAGAACTGTCCGATGGCACGAAGGTGGATCCGGTTCAAGATGAGTTCAGTGGTTTCATCTTCAAGATTCAAGCCAATATGGACCCGAAACACCGCGATCGGATCGCCTTTTTGAGGGTGATGAGCGGCACCTATGAAACGGGAAAGATGGTGAATCATTCCCGGCTTGACCGTGAAATCAAGCTCACACAGCCTTTGCAGTTCTTTGCCAAAGAACGAACGGGCACCGACCAGGCCTATGCTGGAGATATTGTGGGAATCTACGATCCGGGAACATTTGCTATTGGAGATAGCCTTGTGGAGAAAGGTCGGTTTCGCTTCGATGGCATTCCCAACTTTGCGCCAGAAAACTTTGCGAGTCTGGTGACGAGCAACTCTCTCAAGCGAAAGCAGCTCATGAAGGGCTTGGAGCAGCTTTGCCAAGAGGGCACGGTGCAGTTGTTCTTTGAGGAAAATCGAGCGGCCAGTGACCCCATTCTGGGGGCGGTTGGGGTGCTCCAGTTTGATGTGCTCTTGTATCGGCTCCAGAACGAATACAATGTGGACTGTCAATTGAACAATTTGCCCTACACCTTGGCACGCTGGACGAGCGCGAGCCCTGAGCAAATTGAGGCGGCACAGCTCAGGACCGACTCCACCCTTGTGCGTGACATACGTGGGAATCGGGCTTATCTTTTTAAAAACTCTTTTCATCTTCAATACTTTGAGAGCGAAATGCCAGAAATCAAGCTCTTCACAAGCGACTCGGGACTCCAAGGTTAACTTCTGGGGATTTGATCCGATGAGTCGAAAGAGTCCGTTTTGATGTGTCAATCGCGCAGGGCCCTGATGGAAAACGACAATTTGAAGCAGGATGTTGAGGCCAAAGATGGCCAGGACGGCAAAGAGAGCACTGCGTCGGTGATCAACCTCGATTCAGCTCGTGCGAAGATCATTGCCCGAAAAAAGCGTCTGGAGCAGGAAGAGAAGCGCCAGGCAGCGGAGTTTGAGGCTGCACGACGGTCGGTGGCCGGAAGCGAACGGCGTTATAAGTTTGCCCGAGGGCTGCAGATTTTTGTGATGGTCATTGCCCTGGTTTACCTGATGCACACTTGCGGCTTTCTCAAGTTTCCCGGATAACGCCTTCCTCTGAGCTCAAGGCGGTGCAGAGCAAAAAAGCCTACTGCTCCTCTTGCTTTCTCAAAACTGCTCTGCTAAATCCAGCTTCACAAGTGGGGGCGTAGTAGAGTTGGTTACAACGCTGGCCTGTCACGCCGGAGGTCGCGGGTTCAAGT